>JAOZHB010000016.1 GCA_026015035.1 Candidatus Bathyarchaeota archaeon
TTGACAAGACTCTGTAATTGTTCGTTACGTTCTTTGACTTCCCGCCGTATCTCATTAACTTCAGTGGATCCGGTGAAGACGTGGAGGACATGTTCCCCCTTCAAGTAGAATTGACCTAACTGTTTCTGCGAATATTTACGGTACACCTCGGTCAAATATCCCTCGTGGCCCATCAACGCTTCAACAACGTCCACGGGAATCACCGTTCCAAGCTGCGACCGAAAGAATTTTCTAAGCGTGTGGGGATGGGTCTTACGGATGCCCGTGGTTCCGTCGCGTTCCCCATGACCACTCTTCGCTAAGGCGGTATTCCAGATATGACGAGCATTCACATCGCCGAAAGGGAAGAGACGGGGGTCATTGACCGGCTTCTCGTGGAGACGGCTCTTTGCAGCCGCCACCACCAGATACTCCTCGCGTCGCGGAAGCCACTCGTTGAGGACTTCCTTCGCCTCGTCGCTGATGAAGGCAACCCGGGGGTTTCCCGACTTCGTGTACTCCCCCTTGATGTTCACTTGCACGGGGACTTTATCAAAATCGGCGTCATCATCTCGTAACTGGAGTGCTTCGCCGATCCGCATCCCCGAACTTAGTAACGTAAGGTAGAGGGCGCGGCCATGTAGTGGCAGATACATCATGATCTGCTTAAGGTCGGCGTTGCTTGGTACCGCATCGATGGTCTGGGCGCGGCTGCCTTGGATGCGACTCCGGAGTCGTCGCCAGAATAGTTGGGGCAACTCGACGCCATTTTCCATGAGAAAGGTGCGGATAGCAGAAAGGTTGCGACGCACGGTCTTCGGTGCCCGCCCCTTCATCGAGATAAAGAACCGATGCACATCCTTTTCGTGGTCCCTTTCCTCGTCAACATATCGCTTGGCAAGGCCTTCCAACGGTTTTCGTTCGCCGTAGAGGGACTCAAAGAAGTTGCGGAGACTTGCTTTATACGATTTAATTGTGGCCTTGGATGTGTATTGCTCTAAATACTGTAATGGCCTGTTTTCATCCATTTCACTAATATGAGGGGAACACAATTATATAAAGTTAACTAAATAAGTATGTTCATTCTCCTTTCCTTCTTATCATGTATTGTGACTACATATCTCTTTCACGTACAAGATAAAGGCGTTGTGGTGTGAGGATAGCTATCAGTTTACCTAGCTAGCTATGCAATTTCTGGATCAGTGCCCCCCAGGGAGAGTATTCTAGCTAGCCTTGCTACAACGAGGAAGCAAGGTTCAAGCAGCACTGAGTGGGACTGAATTAAACGTGTAAGCTAGCTCTCTCCTTTTTCCTCGGGTGTAGGGGGGTCAATTGAAAAATTTTTTTGGGAAGGCGGGGAAATTGCGGCGTGTTGCCGTAAAGGCGCCTGGAAAACGGATGATTTTCATAGTGTTCACACAGTTAAAGTACGCATAATCGCGTGTTAAATCCGTTTGAACGACCCAAGAGTGTCTGAGGAGTCACGCGACTCACTAGCTAGTTGGGGAACGCTGTGAGGTGACGGGTTGATACAGGTATCAGCAGCTTACGGACCTGAACCTTCTCAGTGGCTTCGAGCCATGTCGTTTGGACCCTATCGCATGCATTTCATGTGAGACCATTGACTTCACTTACATGTTTTCTATCTTGAGAATTTTTTGAGTACCGAATAAAAGGAATCAGAATATACCTTTCTTCTTGAAGCTTATGGAAAAAGTGTAAAAGTATGAGTATAGCTAGCTAATGTTGCGAGTTAATCGAGCTAAATGAGGGATGGCTGTGATAGAATTACCTGAAGCCATCAACCTTGCGTGGCAGATCAGTAAGGAACTGAAGGGTAAACAGATCGCTTCGGGAGTGCGTGGCAGTTCACCTCATAAATTCGCCTTCACCGGCAAGCATTCTGATGAAGAATTTGCGGCAATTGTCAAAGATAAGACGATAGGGACTGCCAGGGCCGATGGCTCAGTGATCCTTACTGACCTTGAACCTGGTTATGTGCTTAGCTTGGGCTTGGGTGGAGAGCGAATCTTATATCACACCAGTGAGAAAACGCTACCAAAAAAGCACCAGCTTTTACTCAACTTCAAAGATGACACCTATCTAACCGTCACCGTCTCCGGATGGGGCGAGGTGCGGCTTCTTGAACAATCCGAGGTTCCTAGACACCCTCACATAAAAAAGAAAGCGATCTCCCCCTTCAGCGATGAATTCACCTTAGCCTATTTCAATAGTTTGTTCGATTCGTTGCCCGAGAACAAACGAGTTAGCGCAAAATATTTTATCATCAGCGAACCCGGCATCTGGGGTGTTGGCAACGGCTGTCTGCAGGACATCCTATATCGGGCTAAAATACATCCCAAACGCCAGATGGTGACTCTATTGAGTGAAGAAAGAAGAACCCTCTACGACGTGATCAAACAAACCCTTAACGACATAATAGAACTCGGCGGCAGGGATAATGAACGTGACCTATATAACAAACCTGGCGGCTATCAACGGATACTTCACAGTAAAACCGTGGATCATCCCTGTCGTGAATGCGGAACGCCGATTAAAAAGATTCAATACCTTGGCGGTGCAGCATACTTCTGCCCCTCGTGCCAAGCAGAGTAATTACTGCTAGCTGTTTAATTGACGACAAAGACTTTACGTAAGTTATGAAGTTTGGCGCCGGGAGAGGGATTCGAACCCTCGAGGTCCTAAAGGACCACGGGCTTTCCTTTCTTGGCTCAAGGCCCGCGCGTTAATCCACTCTGCCATCCCGGCAACCTAATCCAATGATTATCCCCTCTAATAAAAGCTAGCTAGATCCAATGGAAACCTCACGTATAGTCTGGGAAAAAGTCTTTTCATCTCCTTTACCGTAAGCCACACGCCATAGAATACAATACATCTTTTTGGTGATGTACACCCGATGATTGCTTTGACTTTGCTTAGGTATATATGAGGGCGGCGAGTATGGTTTTTTTATGAAGGCTAAAGCATTTCAGCAATGTATTATCCCCAGTTGTGGTGAAACCTACGATTTGCACGCACTGAGGACGGCGTGTGAAAAATGCGGAAACTTGATGGACGTGCGATACGCTAGTAAACCCAGTCCTACGTTGAAAGAGGTCTTCGATGAACGGAGGAATCATCGGGGGGACATCTTCAACGAGAGTGGAGTCTGGCGTTTCAGAGAGCTCATCAACTTTCCTGGAGTGGACTGCGACGACTATGACGCGTACAGTAACATATTGGTGTCCTTGGACGGCGCTGAGGGGCGAACCAAGCCCTTTCACCTGACGCGGGTGGCAGAGTACGTGGGTATGCGGTCCGAAAATCTTTGGCTTCAATTTGAGGGAGATAATCCCACCGGTTCCTTCAAGGACAATGGGATGGCAACAGCCTTCACTCACGCCAAGATGCTTGGTGTGAAAAGGGTTGCCTGTGCGTCAACGGGAAACACCTCCAGCTCGGCAGCGGCCTTCGCGGCCAACGAGGGTATCGAAGCCATCGTCTTCATGGGCGAAGGCAAGATTGCCCAGGGAAAGCTGGCTCAGACCTTGGACTACGGAGCTCGCGTCATTCAGATTCGGGGTGACTTCGACGACGCCATGAAGTGGGTCAAGGAACTCGTCACGAGGAAGGGCCTCTATGTGGTGAATTCTCTCAACGCCTTTCGGCTGGAAGGTCAGAAGACGATGATGTACCGCCTCCTCGCCTACTTGAAGTGGAGGATGCCCGATTGGATCGTCTTTCCCGGGGGGAACTTGGGCAACACCTCGGCCTTCGGCAAGGCCTTCAAGGAACTCTATGATTGGGGATGGATTAAGAAGAAGCCCCGCATGGCGGTTGTCAATGCGGAAGGCGCCAACACTTTCTACAAACTATTCACTGAATTGGGCGTGACGTGGAACGGAGGACGGGTCGACGACGACATCATCGACTCATACTACACGGACTTGGAGCAGCAGGGGCGGAAGGCGAAGACCAAGGCGAGCGCAATAGAGATTCTTCAACCCGTGAATTTGAAGAAGGCCTTGAGGACCTTGGAGTACACTGACGGCGTCGTTGTCCAGGCAAGCGACAAGGAGATGCTTGACGCCAGAGCCATCGTGGGCCGAAATGGATTCGGCTGCGAGCTTGCCTCCGCCGCAACGATTGCAGGCATCAAACAACTGGTCTCCGAAGAGCGAATACAACCGGATGAGACCGTGGTGGGCATCTTGACCGGACACATGTTGAAGGATCCGGACACAATAATCCAGTATCACCTTTCCCCGGGGAACACCTTCTCTAACACTCCCCACGTCGTTGCAAACGATCTGCAATCCATACTGGCCATCCTGTAGCCCTCCATCACCCTAAACTTCAAGCGATCTCTGTTTTTTACCATTGGTGTCCTTGGGTCACGATTCTTTTCCAACAGGTTTTGCATATTGGACGCTGTTCACCTCTGTAGCGGATGTAGACTGTTATGTTCCTGTTTTCACATTTTTTTCGCCACGGGTTTCTACAGCACCCTCTGAGCGGGCTTCGTTTCAGAGTGCCCTCGTTTCCTACGTTCTTTTGTCCAGTCTTCAAACGGCGTCGCCTCCTGTCAATTCCTGAATAACTTCTCCTGGACGGATCTTCCTCGGAGTCTCACGTCAAACTTTTGTCGTGCGAAGCCAAAAGTGGACAAAACGGTTTCCGCTGCGTCGAGAACTAGGCTTCGGTACTTCTCGCGGTCATAGTACGCTGACTCATAGATTTTGAGGGGCGCCACTCTGCGGAGAGGGTTGCGGTGCCTCGCGTTCACGTAGATGAAGTCTATCACGTCCCCTTTCCTGATCGCTATGTCTTGTTGGGCCAAGCTTACGGCCGCCGAGACGTGGGGAAACAGGCTGGTGTACTCGGACAGGGGCTTCCTGAGCGTCTTTGAGACGACAAGCTCTTCCAGAGGAATCTCCGCCTTCATAATCCGGTTCACCGTCTCAACGACGAAGTTCACGGCCCTCGTGTATCCCGCAGCGTAAACGTCCGCGACGGTTTCTGCGTCGAACAGGGTTTGTATGAGTTCGTTCTGAAAGCTTTTGATGAATCTTGGACAGTCGTGGCGCCTGGTTTCAATGCCTCTCGTCAGCGGGTTCCCGTTGGTTAGGACGCCAAAATAGTGCTTTTGAGCCTCCATGTTCATTGAAGAACTCGATCGGCGGGGCAGCAAGAGAAAGAACTTGTAGTGGTGATCCAGTGCTATGGGTAGGCCTGTGTGTCGGCGTATCGCCCTGCTCAGGGCTTCATACTCTTCTTGCGCGGTATCTTTCTTTTTGACGAAAAGGGAGTCAGTGTCCGCATAGACTACGTCAAAGCCCCGTTGCTGAACAAAGTTCTTCGTCTTTACCAAGGTCTCCCGTGACCGCCTATTGATCTCCTCAAAGCATAGAACGTTTCCAAACCGGTTCCAGCAGCAGCCTGACGTGCCGTAGAGGCAGACCAAGATCATCTTCAGCGCTAGTTGCCGCTGCTCACACCACCGGCATTCGGGGCTGTCCTCATCGTATCTCCGTCTGCGCCGCTTGAACCACAGCCTCCGATCAAGAATCTGCTTGGTCACGTGGGGGAGCAGGGCGTCGTCCCGCCTGCTTACCCCTTGCGGCGTCACGGTTTCGTAGCTCAAGCCGTCATGGACGATTAGATGGGGGTACTCGCTCTCAAAATCGAGCTCCGCAACATTTTCATGCACCACCCCCATCTCCGGCGCAAGAATTAGGCCTCCACGATCCCGGTTCACCACCTCCTCAACGGTCCTGATGTACGCGTAGCCCCCCGTGTTCTTGGGAATCACGTGGCCTCTCTTCAAGAGCTCATAGCAGTTCCGTGAGTCTATGATCCGGTTCGCCGTCCACCTCGCGGCTATGCCTGGGGGAAGGACGCTGAATCGCGATCGTTCGACTAACCCGGCGATTCCGTAGTCTTCAACGTAGCCATAGTCTAAGACCACGCGTCCACGGAGCCAGCGGCGGAGGGACTTCACGTCCTCGAAGGCGGCGTGTTCTCTTCCCAACGGTAAGTCCTGTTTCAGGCACTTAACCCGGTCAAACAGGTACGTCACGGTCGTTCGTGATTCAGGACAGACTAGAAAATCGGGGTCATACGTCTTGACAAGTGACGTAAACTGTTCTAGGACAGCTTGTTCTCTTCCTTGAAGGACATGCGCTTCCGATCCATACCTTACGTCTAGACGGGTTATGGGGTCGTGTCGAGGATTGGGGCACCGACCTATGCTGTCTGTGTGAAGATCGAAGAGAAAGCTTGTGAAGGGCGGCGGCTGGATTTCCCCGGAATCGTCTATACGCTTAAGGGCGTTTACCCGTTTTTCGTCGTTGTAGTCGATCGCGATCTTGCTGGTGGGCGCGACGCCCAATTGAGTGAACAAATATTCTTGAACGTGTAGGAGATCCGTGTTGTATAGGGCCTCCACGTGGGGGAGCCGTTCAACGACCCCCGTAATTTTCCTGTAGTTAACCGCTCGATCCACGTGGACGTGGAGCAGCCTCTTCGCTTCTTCTTCACCCAACGTGGTGTATTTTTCTTCTAGGGCAACGCTTTTGATGTGGGGTGAGTCTTGAAGGAGGTGGAGCAGTCCTCTTTCGTCGTCCTCGTTTCGGGGAAGAAGGTAACAGCTTGGAGCGTACGCGTCCGTAAGCCTTAGAACTGCGTCGTCGTCTGTGCGAAGCCAGAGTACGGCCTTCTCGTCCTGAATGTATGCGTCGAAGATCCAACCTACTGCCGTATTCAAAAAAGGTCGACTCTACACTTACGTGGCTTCCACGTCGTTTTTCTCAAGGTTTTCTTTGAGAACGCGTTCCAGCTCCTGAAGCTTTCTCCTAAGCTCCTCGACGCACTTCTTGTTGTGCACGTTGGCCATGAGGTTCAAAGCGTCCATGACGCAGGGAATACCCGAGTTGGCCATGGCAGCGTCCTCCGCCGACCATGCGTCCTTCAACAACAGGTCAAAAGCCTTCTTGTGTTCACGGTTTATCAACGTGTCTTGGAAACCACTGCTTTCCTTCAATTCCTCAATTAGCTTCTGAAACTGCTGTCTAAAACTGGGCGTTATACGGCCCATGAGAGTCACACCTCCTTTAGGAATATACAGAACGATGGATTGGGGGGTTTTTTTACGGGGGTGCTTCACAAGAGTGGCGTTAACGGAGGACGACCCTTCCCTCGTTACGCTCTTCAGTAGGACCACAACGTTCGCCGCATGGCGTACATAGGTTCCGCCAACAGGCGTGGACATGCGCCCCCTCCCCATTCTTGAAGCACTACAGGTGACGACTAAGGCCGCTCCCCGCTCCGACGTAACACTCTTCCAAGTTCCAACGATCTGCTTCACGATCTGACGGGCCTTCGAAGGCGTCCTAGATGTCTCAATAAACCGGGTAAGGTTGTGGATGGCGACCAATTTAACGTCTTCATCCTTCTTCACCAACTCCGCCGCTTCTTTCGTAGCGGTGATCTGTTGTCGCTCATTGAAGGCGGAGACCGCGTAGATGTTCTGGAACACTATTTTCGGGTCGATTCCGGCAGACTTAGCGGCCGTCGCCAGATTCGAAGGATTCAGCAGTGTCTTCTCCCGGTGGTAGTTGCAGGTATTGAAGTAGAGGGCCTTTGAGTCGAATCCCTCCTGCTCAACCGGTAGAATGCAGTTTACGAGGGCCCTGTGAAGTAAGAGGTCTAAGACCTTTTGATCGTTTGAGTAGAATAGGTAAAAGTCTCCCTGTTTTATCCCGCCAATTAACGAGTCCAGGTCACCCTGCCCCGTCGTCAACTTCAGTTTGCCACGCTCTTCCCTCAAGGCCTCAGTAGCGGTCTGCATCATGATTTCCATACAACATCACCTTTGTAAAACCGTTGAAGACAGGATGGGGGGGCTTCTGAGGAGCGGAGATTTCCTTTACCGCGACTATTCTACGCCTCATTTTTGAGCGGAGATGTCTTCTACGCCATTCTCCGTAATCTGGAATCGAGTATCGCTGTAAGGGTGACAGGGGCTGTCAACGATCGTGGCTATTCTCTGCGGACCAGACTTCTTGAGGTAAATTCTATACGTACATGCGTGAGCTATCACATTCCCGCCTGCAGGCCTGGTTGGATCGCCAAAGAACGTGTCTGGTTTTGACTGAACTTGGTTTGTGACTACCACAGCGATGTTGAAGATCTCGGCCAACCGTAGGAGCCGGTGGACGAGGCTGTTCAATCGCTGCTGTCTATTCGCCAGTGTCCCCCTTCCAATGAACTCGGCCCTGTGAAGGCTTATTATGCTGTCGATGATGAGGAGTCTGGCGTTAAACTTCTCAATAAACCGGCTTAAGCCCCGGACTACCAATTCAAGGTGGTTGCTGTTGTATACTTTGCAGAGCACGACCTTCTGCAGGATCTCGTTGGCATCCAGTCCTTTGGCCTCCGCAATTTGAACGAGTCTTTCAGGCCTAAAGGTTCCCTCAGTATCCACGTATATCGCCCCTCCACCTAAGCCTCCTTGATCGGAGGGTAGCTGACACGTGACGCAGAGGGTGTGGCATATCTGGGTCTTACCGCTTCCGAAGTCGCCGAAGAACTCGGTTATGCTCTGAGTTTCTACACCGCCCAGCAGTAGGTCATCAAGGCTCTTCGAACCGGTTACGATCCGCTTCATCTCTTTTCGCTTCTGCAACGCTTCACTTGCTAAGATGAATTCTTTCCCAAGTAGGCCTTGGCTCTCAAGATGTTGCCTTGCAGAAAAGATTAGTTTACTTGCGCTCTCCTCCTTTCCACCAAGAACCTCTTCAACTTCTTTTGGAAGGGCTACAGCCAATCCGAGGACGGAGTCGATTCCTCCGTCTATAAGCTTCTGCTTCGTTTTGGGACCTATCCCTTTAATGTTGTCTAGGCCAACATCGAGCACTGTTTCAGCCATATTTAAACACCTTTTAACTCTGATTAAATTTTTAGGCGATGAAGGGTGTTGAAGCGTTATGCTGCTGCTTTAGCAATAGAGGCGGATTACTTAAGCGAGCACTATAATGAGGCCCATCCATCGCCATAAGTGAGTGAGTGAAGGGAGTATTTATAGAGCCATTTAGGGAAGGGGGGAGGGGGGTACCCCCTAAAAAAGGGGGTCTATTGGATGCGCCTTAGTTCTCTGAAGAACGTGGCCAGTCGTTTAACAACTTCGTTGTTGAGGTTGATGGAGTATTTGCTCAGGTGTTGAATCTTGAATTCGGTCACCCACTTTATCTGTACTAGGGTTTGAAGGTCGCTTCGTATGGAGGTAGGATCGTTTGAAACCCTCTTTCCAATCTCGTATCGTGTGAATGCGTGATTAGGCCTCTCAAGCATTAGACGTAAAATCTTTAACTTTCCGACGCTTCCCAGACCCTTTTCAACTACTTGATCGACGTTTCTATCCCGTTCCATATTCAATTCGGGCCTCCAGCCTCTCAATTAGACCGTCTAAAAATCTATCCAAGTCCTCGATGGGGGCTCCGCTTATACCTATCTCCAACAAGGATCGAACGTCAATGATCTGTCGATCCCAGAGATCTTGAAGACTCTCATCGATGTTGTTGATTGGCTTAAGCCGGAACTCCTCGCAGAGAACCCCTACGTTCTCTCGAATTTCCCGTAAGGACGTGTAGGGGTGAGTGCCACTCAACGACCTAACTACGGCGAGTAAAACGATTTTACCTTCGTCAGAGAGTCCCACCACGTCTTCCGTTGTCAGTGAAGGCGAGATTTGGCTGAGCACCCTTCGCACGTGGTCGGGGAGTATCCGGTTACTACCTTGATTGTCCGCTAACACTCCGGAGTAGAGAAGCAAGTCGAGGGCGTACCTTAAATCGCCATTTATTTTTCGGCTGGCGGTAATGTCTGCGATGAACCTCAAGGTTTCGTCGGAGCAGACCCCTCGATGAAACGCCTCAGCGACTCTTCCCTCCAATATGTCGAACACTTGACTGGATGAATACGGCTTAAACTCGACGAAGGTTCTGCCGAGGCTGCTTAACTCTGCGGGGTCCAAGAAGTCATGGTACTCTTTCCCTCTAGCTAAAAAGGTGACGCCGACGACGCCGCAGGGTTGATTAGACAGCTCGTTCAGCCTTGTCAAGTCATACACGATTCCCTCTTTCTTGAAGCGTCTGACGAAGTAGTCGATCTCGTCTATCGTTAGAATGATGTATCGCCGTTCTTCTTGGAGGTAGCTGATCAACGACCGCAATAGTTCTTCGGCACTGAAGCTTGCGGAAACAAGTCTCGGTTCAATCTTTCGCACCAGGTTTCTGTAGAAGATGACGCGTCGCCCCCCTTCAAATTTGAGGTTCATGTATACGTGGTTCAAGTCGATTTCGCGTGCCTTCGCTTTCGCTTCAAATTCGTTGCCAAAGAACTTGAGTGTGCAAGTCTTCCCTGAGCCAGAGGGTCCTATGATTTGGAGTCTCCGGAGGAAGGATTCACCCTTCTTCTCAAGGATGTCGCCATAAAAGTTCCAGAGCATGTTAATCTGATTCGTTCGATGGGGGATCTCATCCCAATGCCTTTCAATTGGAAAATCGGGGGAAAGACTCTCCTGGTTCTTAAAAACACCAGTGGACATCGTGCACTCTCCATCTATCCTTGTCATACTTTTAGGGTGTTGCCACGGTTTTATTCTTTTTTCGGAAGAGTCATCAGGACCTCTTCAATGTTTGTGAAGCATCTGTCTGGAAGTCTTTCGAGGAGTGTGTGAGCGTGAACTCGTTGATTATCCGGTAAATCGATTACCTTCCAGCCTTGAGTCGTGATTAGCTCCTGCCTGGTCACTGGAAAGGCCGTGTCTTCCAGTAAAACCTCTTTCAAAGCCCGTTGGCCTTTCTCTCTTGTTACCGGAGGAAATCTTTTCCGTTGTTTATATATTTTGTAGCGCGCTGCGTCCTTATACATTCGCACGTTGTGAAAGGAGACCACCGCCGTATCCCGGGCCTTGTCCATTATTTTTCGGTCGACTTCCAATAGTTCATCGTCTGTAAATTGATATATGTTGTGTTTGCCCTTCCCGAAGACCCGTGTGTATACTGTATCCGCTTCTGTAGTCGGAGTCTCCTTCGAAAGGTCCACGCAGTAGATGATGTTAAAGTCTTGTATAAGGGAACTTATTCTCGGGGTAATTCGTTTTTTCCCCTTCTGTCTCACTTCCCAGACAAGCCTCATTCCTTTCAGGTTAAGACTGTTAAAGAGGTGTCTTATCGATTCTACCTTCTCCTCAGTGAAGGGAAAGGACGCTGGTGTCTGCAAAACCAGAAATTTCGAGCGAAGAAGTCCGCAGATTTCCTGCATCTGCGTAACGGTGTCAAAAACCTCCTTAATTGGCTCAAGCATAAACCGATGAGTTACATCTTGGTGACACCGGACCGAGAACTTGAATTTTTGTGGGACTCTCCGCCTCCAGGATTTCACCATCTGGAGAGGGGGACGTGTGTAGAAGGTGGAGTTCACCTCAACAAAGTTGAAGGCCCTGGCGTAGGCTTCCAGCGGACGTAATCCTGGTACTTGAAAATAGGCCCAGCCGCCAGCCCCGATCAAGAGCTCAGTCATCCTGTCTTCCCTCAAGAATATATGGGAAAAAGAGCTTATTTACTTATGTAACGTCGTAATGATGTAGATTATGGGTGGGCAAGTATCTTGACGCAACTAATTTTCGGAACAAGCGGGTGGTCGTACAAGGAGTGGGTGGGTCCCTTCTACGAGGAACCTGCCAGAATGTTCAGTTATTACGCACGCTTTTTTAACACGGCGGAAATTAACTCAACTTTTTACAGGTATCCTACGAACGCCCTCATCTATGGCTTGACTAGATCCTCGTCCCCCGATTTTATTTTCTCAGCCAAGTTGCCGCGGCTGATTACCCACCAGAAAAGATTGGATCCTGACCAGAAGGTTCGAAGTTATCTACTCCGCTTTTTAGATTTACTCGCTCCTCTTCAGGCACGTGGTAAACTGGGGTGCATTCTAATCCAACTACCTCCCAGCTTCGTTTATGAACGGGACCGCGAAAACTTTGAGGCTTTTTTGGAGTTACTTCCCCCAGAGTATGAGTTCGCTGCCGAGTTTCGAAACCCCTCATGGATGCGCCATGACACGTGGACGCTGTTGAAGAAACACAACGTGGCTTACTGCATCGTCGATGAGCCGTTACTTCCGCCAGACGTCCAAATAACTGCTGACTACGCCTATTTCCGTTGGCATGGTCGGGGCGCACGACCGTGGTATGATTATCATTATGACGAAAAAGAGTTGGCAGAGTGGGTGCCGCGAATAGAGGCCGCCAAGGAGAGAGTAGACAAGATTTATGGGTACTTTAATAATCACTACCACGGTTACGCGATTGAGAATTGTATCGAAATACTAGAGATGCTAAACGCGGCTAAGCCGGAACACCGCCAGGTGAAGGAGCGAATCATTCGACACAATATGCAGGAACGACCAGAACGTTACGAGAAGAGATTAGATGACTTCAGCGTCAAAACACCTGAGCTGAGCATCGAAGACCTTCTCTTGCATATGTCAGATAAACGCCGTCTCGAACGAGGAAGAACGATCACGGATGCTGAACTCGTTGTTGAAGAATCGTCAGAAGAGATGATTCGAGCAAAAATACGACGGTACACCATTGAAGTGAATCGCACAGCTAAGGTGTTGAAACACGACTGCGACGACTGGCGCAAAGGACTGGGAATGAAACGACTGTGTAAACACGTTATAAAGCTCTTTCTGATCCTTCCTTTAGAAGACTCGCGACAAATCTTAACGAACCTCATAGAGAACTCGGATGCTTGGAGACTTCAACAATAATTAAGGTAAATAAATAGTCAACTTATTAAAATAAGGTTATGCGCCCGGAATTAACCTCTTCGGATGAAGTGTAAAATTTAGCGCTTAAAAGTTTCTAGATAAAAAACGTAAGGTATAACACGGGTTTTGACTGTAAGGTGTTTCACGTTGTAAAATGCCATAAAGATAGTGCAGTCTTGCCCATTACCCATTCTTTATCCTCCCACGAGAGCGTGGAAATCTCTCGAAGTAGATAATACAACACCTTTCCATAACCGATGACCTTCCCACTTGAGGGATAATCAGAAGAATACATGATTCGATTGGCACCAAACTGGTGGAACAGTTGCTCGACAAAGGGTTGGACATCAACGTATGGATAGCCTTGTTTCGAGAATGCAGATAACCCTCCAGCGCTAAATTTGACATAGACGTTTGGATATCGCGCTAACTCGAGGATTTTTTTGCCATTGAGACTCGGTTGTCCACAATGTTCAATGTGAATCTTCAAGTCCGGACACTGTTGTACAATCTCTGGAATATTATCAAGACGATTGTAGACACTGACATTCATCTTAAGTTCAGCAGCTTTCTTCCAGATGGCATACTGATCACAACCAGGCGATCGTGCGTACCCATCGAGTCGCAGCCCTTGAATTCCCTGTCGCGACCAGTACTCTAAGGTTGTCAAGGCATCTTTCTGCGTCCAATCGACGATACCCACTGAGGCTAACCGCGATGGGTATCGTGTCAAGCATTGAACATGATATGCGTTATCAGTGTTACCTGGAGGCGGAAGATCGGCACGGTATTGCACAAGAACCCCTTTATCAACTCCATACTGGTCCAGCTGTAGCATTAAGTCCTCAATGTTAACATAACGCCCACCAACATGCGTGTGAGTATCCACTACAATCATTGTCATCCACCATTTAATATCAAAATCCAACATTAAAAGCTAGCTGACTATTCACCACTTCTTAGCGTGCGTACGCTCGTAATTATTTATTATGCACCAATGACTTGTGTTATGTATGAAACGAATGAGGTGAGAGATCTGGCGAAAACGGAAAAATCGATTGACATCGCCGTTCCTGCAGAACAGGTGTGGCCAATGCTCCTCTGGGATCGGCTTCCCGAGTGGTTAGACGTCATTACAGCGGCCGAATACACGTCCCCCGAGAAAGATCGGGTCGGGGCCACCGCGCACGTCATTGGAGAAACCGCAGGCGTCCGTGCGGAGTGGGATATCGAGATTACCGAGTACGACAAGCCGCGCAAAGCCACGTGGCGGACGACGGGTGGTAACCTCACCGCGATCGGCGTCACTACGTTAGCGCCGACGAAGACGGGCACCCGATTATCATTTATGATCGATTCGGAGCTCCCCTACTCCATCCTCGGGAAGATCATCAATAAACTCGTGGTAAGCCGCAGCTTTGAACGCAGCATTGAACGCGGCCTCGCGAAACTGAAGTCGATGCTGGAAACATAGCGCGCGCTTGGTAACCCATTAGAGTGTTATTGTAAATGTGCTGTCTAGATGACTTCTCATTGGCTTTTCCATCGCGTGTGCTAGCACAACATTTAGCTAGCTATTTTATTAAAGTTTTCTAGCGCGCGTTAGAGAAGCTGGTTCCTTGCTCTGAGAAACTATATCTTAATAAAGCGCAGGCGTACAAATATCAAATTCTAGAAGGTGGTGTTAATAATCTCCCTACGAGCTTTAGCCCCCTCCTTGACGCGCATAACCAACGCCGCTGCTATTGGTGCCGCGTTTCACATTGGCCAAGGCGATAAGATTATTATCGACCAGAAGGCCGTGGAATTTTCCAGAGCGATGCTGAATCAGACGGAGATCGATGGCGAAGTCATCGTCTGTGAAGGACCGAAGGATAATGCTCCTGCCTTCAGCAGAAGAGAGAAGGTGGGACGAGGCACCGGGCCTAAACTGGAGTTCGTCATCGACCCAGTGGATGGGACGACCGCTGCGTCGAAGGGTCTAAAGGATGCAATCTCTGCTTTAGCCTGCGCTCCTGTTGGCATGTTACAGATGTTGCCTGACGACGGTTACTACTTTAAGGTGGCTACAGACTTCCACTCCAAAGGCAAGCTCTCTCTGGACATGTCTCTCGAGGAGATCGTCCAAGAAGTATCGGTTGCTAAGGATAAACACCTTGAAAACCTCACCGTGATCATGCTTGACCGTGATCGACATGAAGATATCCTGAAACGGTTACGGGGTTTGGGCGTCAGAATCATTTTAATCCCCGATGGCGACATCGCTGCGGCCGTTGCATCGTGCTTACCCGAGACGGGAGTCGATCTCTTGGTAGGTGCTGGTGCTGGACCTGAGGCGACTATAGCGGCTACGGCCGTTAAATGTCTCCGAGGAACCATGCTGGTCAACGTTTGGCACGGGAAGAAAGAGGATCCAAAACGGATGAAACGATTAACATTGGACGGCGTCGATGTGGAAAAGACGTATACCGAGGACGAGTTGGCTCGTGGTGACCAGTTGGTTTTTGCGGCGTCTGGGGTCACAAAAGGAGAACTGCTTGACGGCGTTACCTTCATACCGAACGGTGCGATCGTTGAGTCCCTCTGCACTCGGCTACCGAGTGGAACCATCGAGAAATCGAGGACTACGGTCCACTTCGTTGGTCATCCGGTATACAAGGGTTTTGGTATAAAACTTATGTGACTATCCCTTTTTTCAGAGAAGTGAATCCTTCGAGGAATGAGTGTTGACTTCACAGTCGAGAAAAACTGAGGTGAAAAGAAGGGGATTTGAAGAACTACAAAGCCACGTCCTTCTAAAGGATCTTTGCACAAGTTGCGGGGCTTGCGTCATTATGTGCCCCTTCAAGGAGGTCCTGGACTACGCTCTGAATGGCCCGTCCTTAGTTGGAGAGTGTACAAAATGTGGAATCTGTCTGCGTGTTTGTCCCCGGTATGAGCTTGATGTTGGGGACTTAGAGCAGATGGTTTTTGGACGTGAAAGAAGGCCGGAAGAGGTCTTTGGACTGAGTAAGACTGTCTGCGTTGCACGGAGTACTCGTAAGGACATCCTGGGAACCTGTCAAGATGGCGGTGTAGCTACTACTCTTCTCTCCTCGGCCTTCACTTCGGGAGCTATCGATGGCGCCGCTCTTTCGGGGATTGATCCGTCTACCCCTTGGCTGCCAAAACCCCTCCTTGCTACCTCTCTAGACGAGTTTGTAGAATGTGCTGGAACGAGATATTCCTACTCCCCCAACCTACTTGCATATAACACTGGAGTAGCTGAGGGACTTGGAAAGATCGCTTTCGTGGGAACGCCCTGCCAGATTCTGGCTCTCCGTCGGATTCAGAGAGCATCCCTCAGAAAGCATTCACGAGCCCTCGCCTTGACTATAGGCCTCTTCTGCTCCGAATGCTTCTCCTACGAGGGCTTGATGATCCAAAAGATTCAAGGGGAAATGGGGATGGATCTCAGAGCCATCACCAAGATGAACATTAAAGGCGGCGTCATCCTCCAGACAAAGACTGGGCAGACGGTAAAAATCCCCCTCCGGGACGCAAAGCGCTACACGGAGACCAAATGCCAGTATTGCAGTGATTTCTCCGCGGAGTTGGCGGATATCTCTCTGGGTGGAATCGGATTAGAGGGTTGGACACTCACGATAATAAGAACTGACAAAGGCAAAGACTTATTCAGCCAAGCAGTAAACAAGGGCTTACTCGAAGTTAAACCGGTGGAAGACTTCAAATCCGCGTTTAACCTCCTCCAAAAACTCTCAAAAACTAAACGGACCCGTGCAGAGAAAAAAAGATTGGAAAGCTAATGACACTTGTCTTTGAGCACGATAGAGAGAGTGCTCCTCCTTTTTTTCATCAGAACTCTTCTCTTCAATAGGTGACCACTACTCAAACGCGGTTCCGACACTTCCTTAAAGTAGTGCCTGTTTCGAAGTATCATAAAACCTTAATGCGTTGATATGCAAAGACTTTTAACAAGGCTGAAATTTTTAATCAATAAAACAGGGAGAATCCTCAATGTCCCAAATAGTACGAGTAGGCGTGTTGAAAGCAGGATGCGTGGGCAGTCTACCCCTCATCGAATTCTTGGTCGACGAGCGAGCGGATAGAACAGACGTCGATGTTCTGGTGTCGGGATCGGGAGCTAAACTTGGCGTGAAACAGTGCGAAACCACTACTAAATGGCTAATATCTCAGAAACCGGATTTCGTCGTTTTAATTGGGCCCGCACAACATACGCCAGGACCAACTAAAGCGAGAAAAATGCTGGTGGAGGCGGGTATACCCACTGTAGTAGTTTCGGATGGCCCTGCGCGTAGTCTCGTGAAGGATCTTGAAGCCAGTGGATTCGGGTACATTATAGTTGATGCGGATGCCATGATTGGGGCTCGGAGGGAGTTCCTGGATCCTGTGGAGATGGCCCTTTACAATGCCAATATGATTAAGGTGTTGGCGATCACGGGCGTTCTTCAGGTAATCACAAACGCGTTAGATGGTCTGATTCAGTCCCTGAAGAGAGGGAGAACGCTTACTCTACCGCGGGTGTTAGTGACGAAAGAATCCGCTGTGGACTCCTCAAGTCTGACAAATCCCTATGCGAAGGCTAAGGCCTTAGCTTCGTATGAAATCGCGAAATGCGCTGCTAGAGTCGATTCCGAAGCCTGCTTCAAGGTAAAGGATTGGAAGAGGTATGTGCCCCTTGTTGCTTCAGGCCATGAATTAATTAGCGTAGCAGCGAAGTTAGCAGACGCCGCGAGGGACATCGATAAAGCAGGGGACTCCGTTGTCCGGACGCCCCACTTCGCGGATGGCCCCACCGGGGTGAAGAAGAAGTTGATGGAGAAGCCTCAGAGAGTTGGAGCACGTGAACTTTAGTACCGGCAATGAGGTATCTGCATTGCAGAGGGAGCGATTCGTGTTATTGACTGGGAGAACCATTTATCAAGGTGTGGGAAAGGAGCAGGGAAAGCTCTCAGACGAATACCTCAACAGCGTGGCGATTTGTGAAATGGATCCTGAAGACATGAGTCGGATGACGATCATGGAAAACAGTAACGTGCGGGTTACGACCCCCTCCGGTTCCGTCGTTGTGAAGGCGGTGAAATCCCTGCGAACTCCCCACCCACGAACCATATTCATGCCCTGTGGTCCATGGGCAAGCCTTATTATGGCTTCCGAAACCGATGGAACGGGGATGCCCTCACTGAAAGGCGTGCCTGCAACCATTGAGATCGCACCAATGGAAAAAATTCAGACTGTGCGTGAGCTGCTTGACGTAAATTACAGGAGTGAGTGAACCGTGACTATTGTGACTGGCGTCTCCTGTCCAATCTGTGGCTCTGTTTGTGATGACCTCGAAGTGGTCATCAGGGACAACCGCGTCATCAGCGTGAAGAACGCGTGTGCCATTGGTGAAGCCAAATTCTTGAATTACGCTCAGCACAGAGCTACAACCCCCTTGATTAGGAAAGGTAACCGCTTGATTGAAGCTTCATTGGACGAAGCGATACAGCGAAGCGCTGAAATCCTCGTCGATGCCACCTACCCCATCATCTACGGATGGAGTAACACAAGTTGCGAAGCAATAAAGAAGGGAATTGCACTCGCAGAGGATGTGGGAGGAGTCATCGATAACACCACAACCATCTGCCACGGCCCTTCAATCATGAGCATCCAGAACGTGGGCATCGCCTCATGCACACTAGGCCAACTCCGCCACCGCGCTGACCTAGTCATCTACTGGGGAAGCAACCCGTGGAGTGCTCACCCCCGCCACATCGAGCGATACACAGCTTTCTCCGAAGGTCGGTTCCAAGACAGCGAATGGCGCGATTACGTAACAAAAGCGAGTGCCACTCAATCCCAAAAACGAGTGCAAAGAGCCTCCGACCTCGTTTCAAAGACTGGAGATTCTGAAATTTCCAAGGTATCCCATCTACCTCTCACCTATCCTAAAACGGGGAGAAAGCTGATTGTCGTCGATGTGCGGAGAACACGATCCGCTGAGGTAGCTGACTACTTCCTTCAAGTTGAACCGGGTAAAGACTTCGAGTTGTTACAAGCTTTACGTCTTCTCGTCAGATACGAAGAGCTTGAAGTCGACGAAGTAGCAGGCATTCCTGTTGAACTCCTCGAAGACCTCGCGGACCTGTTGATCGGATGCGATTTTGGCATTCTTTTCTTCGGAGTGGGGTTAACCATGAGCTCGGGGAAACACCGCAATATAGACGCCGCGCTCTCCCTGGTTCGAGACTTAAATCAACGGACAAAATTTCTCATTATGCCGATGCGGGGTCACTTCAACGTGACTGGCGCAAACACGGTATTCACGTGGCAGACGGGCTATCCCTACGCTGTTGACTTTTCTCAAGGATACCCCTACTACAATCCGGGGGAAACCTCTGTCATCGATATCCTACGTCGACGGGAATCAGACGCCAGCCTCATCGTAGCGTCGGACCCGGTTGCCCACTTCCCCAAGACATCTGTCCAACACCTCGTCAAGAACCCCCTCATTGTCGTCGATCCCCTTGAGACGCCTACGTCCCTGATGGCCGACGTCTATATTCCCTCTGCCTTCGTCGGAATTGAAGTCGAAGGCACCGCCTATCGCATGGATCACGTCCCGCTTCCCCTCAAGAAGGTTGTTGATCCTCCGAAGGGAATCCTTTCCGACGAGGAAATATTGGAGAAAATCATCAAGCGTGTTCGTGTGTTACAGGAGGGAAGGGTATGAGTCTTCTTCTCAAGAACGGATTCGTTTACGACCCCTTGAATGGCGTGAATGGAGAGGTTATGGACATCGTGGCTGAAGGGGGGAAAATCGTTGAACGACCTCGAAGTAAAGACCTGAAAGTAATAGATGTTTCAGGCATGGTTGTGATGCCCGGTGGGGTGGACATCCACTCCCACATCGCTGGCTCTGAAGTCAATGCCGGGCGTCTACTGAGGCCGGAAGACCACTTCAAAGACGTTGAAGTCAAAGGCAAGGTGACCCGTTCCGGCGTCGGATACTCGGTTCCCTCGACCTTCACAACGGGCTACCGTTATTCGAAGATGGGGTACACCACGGTCATGGTGCCTTCGATGCCTCCACTGGAAGCTAGGCACACCCATGAAGAAATGGATGACACTCCCATGATCGACAAGGCTGCATACCCCCTCCTCAGTGATTGGTGGTTTGTCCTCGAATATCTACGAGATGACAAGATTGAGGAGTGCGCCACTCACATAGCGTGGATGATGAGAGCCACCAAGGGATATGCCATAAAGCTGGTTAACCCAGGTGGTTTAGAAGCTTGGGGCTATGGGAAGAATGTTCAAAGCATTGACGATCCCGTCCCAAATTTTGACGTCACACCGAGAGAAGTTATCCGCGGTCTATGTAAAGTAAACAAGATACTGAATTTACCCCACACCATTCATGTCCACACAAACAACCTTGGCAAGCCAGGCAATTATCTTACCACCTTGAAGACCATGCATTGCGTGAAGGACTTGGCTGACGGAACGAACCCCGCCATCCACATCACGCACTGCCAGTTTAGCGCGTTCAAGGGGTCTGACTGGAGCAACATGCGGTCGGGAGCCAAGAAGATCGCGAGATACGTTAACCGTCACAGCCACGTCACCATCGACTTGGGCCAAGTCGTCTTCACCGACACAACCACCATGACGGCAGATGGCCCCTTTCAATACGGCCTCTACCAGCTAAGTGGAAACAAATGGGTGAATCATGATGTGGAGACTGAGACCAGCTCCGGTGTGGTTCCCTTCCGGTATCGGCGGAAGAGTTATGTCCACGCGACGCAATGGACGATTGGGCTTGAGCTAGCCTTGCTCATACGAAGCCCTTGGAAGGTCTTTTTAACGACCGATCATCCCAATGCCGCGCCCTTCACTACGTATCCACAGATTATTTCGTGGTTGATGAGTAGGCCTGCGCGCGAGAGGCTTCTGAAGAGGATTAATCGGAAAGCTAGGAAGAGATGCCTTCTCGCCGCTATCGAACGGGAATACGATCTTTCGGAAATAGCCATTGCGACGAGGGCTGGAACCGCGAAGGCATTGGGTTTAACGTGGAAGGGACATTTAGGAGTGGATGCGGACGCTGACATCGCGGTGTATGAAGTGAACCCTGAACGAGTCGACCTTTCGAAAGAGTATGCCCTGATCAAAAAGGCCTTTGAACGGGCTGTGTACACGATTAAGGGGGGCGAAGTCGTGTCTCAGAAGGGGGAGGTCGTGAAGCCCGTTCTGGGACGAACCTACTGGACTGACGTGAAGACCCTGAAGCCCAATGAAGCGAGTTCTGACTTCAAACAGCGGTTCGAAGATTACTGGACGGTTCAATACGAAAACTATCCCATACCTGAGCGGTATTTACACTCATCAAAGCCCATTCCCGTCAAGGCAGAGGTGTAAATACGTGATCACCCTAACGCAAAAACATCGCTTTAGCGTCCCCGTGAACGCAGAGAACATCACGCCAGACATCTTCAAGACGAAGACCATTGATGAAATCAAAGCATTACATATATTTGAAGGAAATCGTAGACGAGTTATCGCTGATCTTTTTAAAGTCGAGTATGATGATACATCCAACGAAGACGTGATTATTCGCCTGGTGGGCGATCTCATTAAACTCAAGAAGATCGGGGCAAAAATGTCCCTCGGTAAAATAGATGTGGACGGAAGCGTAGGCATGAGACTCGGTGAGGAAATGAGAGGCGGCGTCATAACGGTAAAGGGTAACGCTGACTCATGGACAGGGACCATGATGAAGGGGGGCATGATTGAGGTCTTTGGAAGCGCAGGAGACTACATTGGTTCCTCGTATCGGGGGAGCACGGAAGGTATGAAGGGAGGAACCATCGTTGTCCACAGAGACGCTGGAAGCGAAGTAGGATGCTTCATGAGGAACGGCCTCATCAAGGTGCATGGGAACATTGGTTCCTTCGCAGGTATACACATGAGCGATGGAACCATCTTGGTGGAAGGAGACTCCGAGGGGCGACTCGGCGCTCAAATGCGTGGGGGTAAAATCGTCTTGTTGGGTCGGGTTCCGTCCATCCTCCCCACATTCACAGTAAACAGCATTAGACGTCGTGCTACCGTAGGAGACGAGCGGGTTTCAGGTCCCTTCTACCTGTACAACGGAGATCTAGCAGAGAAGGGTGAGGGTAGACTCTACGTTTCGCAGTCCAAGAACCCTCATCTCAAAGTCTACGAGAGGTATCTGCCCTCTTAGATGGAGAAAAAGTCTTGTCTAACTTAAAGATAAATCAACGGGCTCTCAAATACGTGGCAGATCTTCTCGCAGAGCCCGACAAATACAACGTAAACGTGTTCACAACAAAAGAGGGACCCACTATTGTTGACGCCGGTGTCGAGGCGAAGGGGAGTTATCTGGCTGGTAAAGTAGTGACTGAGATCTGCTTGGGTGGATATGGCACAGTTGAATTCTGCTCAAGACCATATGGTGACTTGACGCTTCCCTCCATTCAAGTGTACACCGATCACCCCGTTGTAGCTACCTTGGGTTCCCAATATGCGGGTTGGAGGATTAGGGTTGGGGATTACAGAGCGATTGGCTCCGGACCTGCTCGAGCACTCGCCTTGAAGCCTAAGGAATTATATGCTAAGATCGGGTACAGAGATCACTCGGACCGTACGGTCGTAGTCTTAGAGACATCTGAACTGCCGAACGGTCAAATAGGAGAGTATATTGCAGATGCATGTGGAGTAAGAAGCGATGGGCTTTACATTATTGTGGCTCCAACCATGAGTCTCGTGGGATCGATTCAGGTTTCTGGGCGAATCGTTGAGACTGGTCTTCATAAACTGGTGGAGATTGGTTACGACCCCAGGAACATTCTGTCGGGGCTGGGTGTAGCTCCCATCGCCCCTGTTCATCCAAAGTTTACCAAGGCCATGGGTCGCACCAACGACATGATTCTTTATGGGGGAGTCGTTTATCTCACGGTCGAGGACGATGACGAAGAGACGTTAAAGAAGTTTGTGGATGACGCTCCTTCGTCGTCGTCCAAGGATTATGGACGACCCTTCGCAGAAATCTTCAAGGCGGCAGGACACGATTTTTATAAGATCGATCCAGCTCTCTTCGCTCCCGCTGTAGTGATGATGAATAATTTAACGACGGGTCATTTATTCAGAGCTGGAAGGATCAACGTCAACTTGATAGCGAAGTCGATTTCCAGCTAGTGCGGACTTTTACTTACTTACAACACTTATCGCTGGCTCAGGGATGGCCTGTACTTCCTTCAACAGTTTAGGAATGAATTCGGTGTAGTGCACGGACATAACGTGGCAGCCTTTACAGAGGTTTGACTTCATGAGTTCCTTGATGAATGGAGCGAAGAAGTCTAAGTTTATTTGGTCGTATTTTTCACGTTTTTCTTCTTTGGAGTAACTTCCCTTCTTAACTTCAACAAATTTTTCCATCAAGTCCTTGGGTATGGAGACGCCTGGGACATGGGCGTTGAAGTAGTTGGCTGTGCCATAATTCTTCATCGGGAAGATGCCCACTAACACGGGTGTTTTGAAGATTTTAAACATTCTAAGGAACTCTATCGTCTTTTCGATGTCGTAGCAGACTTGGGTTTGAATAAAGTCGGCTCCACACTCAATTTTCCGTACCAATTTTAAGATCTCGGGTTCAATGGGATTGGCATTTGGGTTTGCAGCGACGCCTATATTGAATCTCGGTCTTGGCCCCACGATTTCATTGCCATTCAAATCCTTTCCCTCGTCAACCATTCGCCGTATCATCCCAACTAATGCCGTACTGTCCAAGTCAAACACGGGTTTAGCATTGGGCATGTCGCCTAGGAGGGTGTGATCCCCAGTGAGTGCAAGTACATTCTTGATTCCGAGAGCAGCAGCTCCCAACAAATCGCTGGTGAGAGCAATCCTATTTTTATCCGTACACCTGAGCTGGTAGATCACCTCCATCCCCGTATTTTTTTGAACCAGATAGGACGCTACTAGGCTGGAAATTGTAGCGCAGGATCCGGGGTTATCGGTTACGTTGCAAGCTGCGACGTAACCTTTGAGCGCTTGAGCCTCTTTTATTACGTCTGTGAGATCCGCGGTTTTTGCTGGCTCCAACTCTCCGGTGAAGACGAAGTCTTGAGTCTGTAATTTCGTCATAAAGGTTAAACGATCCTTTTTCAAAGCCTTTTCCTCCTTTATTTAGCGGATTTGTCGTGGTTTCGAGCGTCTCGCAGGGCTTTCACGATGATCTCGGGTGTTTCGCTTGGCCCGAGAAGGGGACTGCTTTTAATCTTCATGTGGCTGGGAATGGCGTCGATTCCCCGGGGGTAGGCTTGTAATCCGAACTGTTTTGGGGACCGTATCTTCCGGAATAATTCCATCCTCCCCTGTTTTTTCAATCTCTCCCAAATTAGTACCCATGCGCAATCTCTGACGTATCCTCCCACCTCGCATTTTCCATCCATCATTCCTCCGCAGGGGCCATTCATTAACCCCTTTGCGCATCTCGTAACAGGGCAAATCCCAGCGGTCTCGCCTAAGTAGCATTCTCCACACGCCTTGCAGCGTTCGTAGTAAAGCCCTATTCGTTCAACCTTTCCCAAGAAGTGGGTGTCTAACCCGGGAAAGCACGGAAGCTGTACCACGTCTGAAAGGGTTTGAACACCAGCCCCACACCCTAAAATGAGTAAAGCATCAATGTCCTTCTCTAACGCCTTTATTTTTCGCCAATCCCTTCGGGCAAGTCGTTCGTCACAGGGTGCTTCTATCATCATAGTATCTACAAACCATCGTCCACGAAGTTTGTCAGCCATATCCTCGACCTGTTTCTCACCGCCCGTTTGAACCTCAGTGGCACAAGTACCGCATCCGACGATCAACACGTTAGTATAAGGCTCAAGATATCTCATGATTACTTCTAGAGGTTTTTGTGTAGTGACAATCATACTGCCAGACCTCTAAGCTTTCTTTAATTGTTCTAAGGGGAAATTGGGTAAGGCATCAACGAACATTTTAATATACCTTATGTTTTTCCATTCCATCAGCTAGCTAACCAATATCATATTAGAACCTGTTCTAAAATTAGAAAAACGGGTTACTAGGCAACTAAACCAGCGTTGGTCACAGCAACCAATTTTGAGAAGTGTCAAGTCAAATCCCAGCCTTTTCTGTTATTCGTCTCAATACTTTTCCGCGTTCACTGAAACACTCGATACTTCTAAGTAGAAGGCGGTTTAAAGTCTTCCTCAAGCTTGATCTTTCCTTCTTATCGTAGGACATCTGGTTTTAAGGGGTTCGTTTTGGTGTTGACGGCAAGGCTGATGTTACATTTAGGGGGCTGGGCCCCAGCTTCTTGAGCTGTGTAGAGAAAGCTTGCATGACCTCTGCGAGTTTTTTTCCTTCTCCTGCTGAGACCCATTCCAACCTAAGCCGCTCGGGTTCTAACCCCGCTTGCTGAAGCCATCGTCTAACCCTTGTTATTCTCTCCTCAGCCTTTAGGTTGCCAGAGGTGTAGTGGCAGTCACCGGGGTGGCATCCGCCGATGAGAACCCCATCAGCACCTAACAGGAACGCTTGTAATATGTATTTTTCGTCGATTCTTCCAGTGCACATGACTCGGATGATTTTCGCTGTCGGTGGGTATTGGAATCGGCTGACTCCCGCTAGATCCGCTCCAGCATAAGCACACCAGTTACAGAAGATAGCCAATGCCTTGGGTTCATCCGCTTCAGACACTGGTTCCAAAGCCACCCGTATCATGGATAAAATCTGGTCATTAGTAAAGTGATGCATGGTGATGGCCATGGCTGGGCACTCAACAGAGCATGTACCGCAGCCTTTACAAAGGAGGGGATTAACCTCAGCAGAGGTCCCCTCGACGCTTATCGCATTATACTCACATACTACCTCACAATTCCTACAGGCTATGCATCGATCTGCGTCAACGGAGGCTGTGATTCCTTCTGCCTCAAGTTGGTCTTTTGAAAGGATTGTGCTGGCCCTTGATGCTGCGGCCCAAGCTTGGGCAATGCTCTCCTCAATGGATTTGGGTCCATGGGCCATGCCACATAAGAATATGCCTTCCGTCGCAAAGTCAATGGGTCTGAGCTTGACATGTGCCTCCAAGAAGAAGCCATCTTCATTTAACGGAACTTTCAACATCTGGGCCAATTCAATATTGTTTGAGGAAGCTGTGATTGCGACGCTTAGTACAATGAGATCTGCTTTGATGAGGAGTTGTTCTCCGATGACAGAATCAAAGGCTACAACTTCGAGATAATCTTCTCCAACCTCTGACGTTTTCATTAGTGTTGGCTTCCGATCTTCCTCGTATGGGATGAAAATGACTCCGGCCTCCCGTGCTTTCCGATAGTAGTCTTCTGTCAGGCCGTAGGTTCGCATATCCCGGTACAAGACGTATATATTCGTGTCGGGCTTCTTCTCTTTCAGCTTAAGCGCGTTCTTGACCGCTTCTCTGCAGCATACCCTGCTACAATATTGCCGTCCTTCAGTCCTGGAGCCGACGCATTGAATCATGACTACGTTCTCAAGGTCGTCATATTTGCTTTCTGCAAGCCTCTTCTCAAACTCCGACTGCGTTACAACCCGAGAGTCATCTCCATAGAGGTATTCAGTGGGGTGATCCTCTTCTCCGCCTGTAGCGACGATTACCACTCCGTGCTCAAGCTCCTTCTCTTCACCCTTCTTATCGGTGAGGGTGGTTTGGAAGTTTCCAACATATCCTGATATGTCCTCGATGTGGG
>JAOZHB010000029.1 GCA_026015035.1 Candidatus Bathyarchaeota archaeon
ATAAGCTTATAGGATATATAAAACAATAATCTTTCATGTTTGAATGGTTTTGGTGTGAAAGGTCTTGATCATCGTTTGTACGGGGATAAGTGGTAGTGGACGGCGGCAAGCAATTGTAGCCATGATGGATTTGGCTCGGAAGAAGGGAATTGACCTTCAGATCAAGAATGTAGGTCAGATGATGTACGAGAAGGCGGAAGAGGGGGGTTTCCCAATCGAGGAGGGCAAAATACTGGATCTGCCTCAGTTTACCTTGCGGTCGTTGCGGTGGTCGGTGTTCGAGGACATCTTGCGGACGATTGACGACGCGGACCACACCATCATTGACACCCACGCCTGCTTTCGATGGAAGAAGTACATCTTCGACGGCTTTGACTACTCCTATCTCTCCAAGCTGAACCCCGACATCTACTTCAACGTGATGGACACGGTTTTTTCGATTAAGGGCAGACTCGAATTACAGAAGGGTTGGCAGGGAAAACACAGTATCTTAGAACTCCTGATCTGGCGAGATGAGGACATGGCGTTAACCAGAACCTTTGCTGAGATCCAGAATAAAGACTTTTACCTCCTCTTCTATGCGGACCCCCCGGAATCCATGTACCGAATCGCCTTCGAACGAGACGTTAAAAAAGCGTATTTAAGCTATCCTATCTCCTTCGCCACACCCAAGCAGGTGAAGGAAGTTGAAGCCTTCAGGGACGAGTTGCGGAAGGAAATCGTGATCTTTGACCCACTAAGCATCCGAGACATCAGCTGGCAGACTGCAGCTCAAGCCTTGGAGAAACAAGGGAAGGACGAGATAGCGATACCGTTTAACGTGGATGGAAGGGAAGAACACGTTCAAATCTCTATCCAGGAGATTCGCGAGGCCCGGGACTTCCTGATGGATCAGACGGTGAACACCGATTTCACGTTGATTGACCAGAGTGACTTCATCGTCGTCGATTACTATGATCCTGACATTCACTCGCCAGGCGTGAATAGTGAGATGCAGTACGCCCACGATAACGGTAAAGACGTGTATATATATTGGCCCGAATCAAAGATGAGCCCCTTCCTCGAGAGAAACATCACCCAACACTTTACGACGCAGGAAGACCTGATTGAGTTCATAAAAACCGTTTAAGTCTCAGAGAGACAGGAAGGGGACCCAGAATACAAAGCTGAGGACTCTTCGACGCAGCGTGTACCAAGGCTCTTTAATTACCCTTTTATCAGAGGAACGTAAAGGGACTGGGTGCATCGAGAGATAACTGCGTTCGCGACAAGCCATCTGACTCACCAGAGTTTCCCTCAGCCAGCGTTATTAGGGAAAAGGCGTATAGGCAAGATAAGCATTATGTCAAAGAAAAACAAACGTTTGTATTTCTACAAGTCTGTTGATAAGCCACAATTGATCGGATAGAGGAAGGGATCTCCGAACAAGTAATCAGTTTACCTGTCGAAAGTGGATAAAGTCTTTATCGACCGCTGATACTCTAGGGAGAACAAGGGATGAGTGCGAGGAAAGAAGTATCGAGTCGGATGTGAAGAGGGTTTGACGAAGAAGTGGCTCAGGGAAAGGAAGTATGATACATACCACCGCCGTGCAAAAGAAGACGGATTCAGGAGCCGAGCAATCTACAAGCTCTTCCAGATCTCAAAGCCTCATAACCTCATCAAGACGGGGGACACAGTGGTGGATTTAGGCTCTTTTCCCGGAGGATGGATTCAAGGAGCGAGACTGTTGGTCGGTGAGGAGGGCTTTGTCTTGGGCATCGACCTGAAGCCCATCAAAGCGTTTTCGTGGTCCAACGTGAAGACCCTCGTCGGCGACATAACCAGTTTAGAAGAGGATGAGATTCGGGAAGCGCTGCCAAGAAAGGCAGACGTAATCATATCCGACGTCTCCCCCAACCTCTCAGGCATCTGGGAAGTGGACCACGCCAGACAAATGGACTTGGCAAGAAAATCCGTAGAGCTAGCGCGGGCCCTTCTTCACAGAGGAGGAAACCTCATCGTAAAAGCCTTTCAGGGCGAATCTTTCAAGGAGTTCCTAGATGAGGTGAAAGCCAGATTTCGCTCTGTGAAGATTGTCAAGCCAAAAGCGAGTAGAAAACGAAGCGCGGAAGTCTACATCGTTGCGCGGGGATACAACTTAAACCGTGGGAAATAGCGCGCGCTAGGTGGATGAGAACCAGTTGCAAATAGGGGACGACTTCAATAGAGCTATCCAGCTATCTGCGTAAAAAGTTTGGACGGATCTCTCATCTTAGAGCTAGCTAGCGCTGATGTTGTCAATAAACACTAGTTATAATAATGATGATTTAATATAAAGAAAATGAATGTAAGTTATTGAGAGGTGTGTGTTTCGTGTTTGATAGGGGTAGGAGAACGCCCGTAAAAGGTTCCTCTACACGTTTTAAAGAGAGGCAGAGGACAATCACTAGGACTTTTCGGATTAGAGAGCAGTGGGATGACGTTCTCCACGAGGAGGCGGAGAGGCAGGGGGTCAGTGTCAACGTTTTAGTGAACAAGATTCTCCGAAGATATACTCTTTTCACCAGGTGGGCCGATAAAGGCGGTGTCATGAGTTTTACACAATTAATTTTTCGAAGGATTCTAGAGGAGCTCTCGGATGAGAGTCTAGCGAGAGCAGGAACAGCATCTGGCCATTCAGACATGTTGGATATCATCAATATGTTGGGTCAACCCGTAAACTATGATTCCTTCGTTTACCTACTATCAGAGTATTTGGGAGGCAGCGATTTTTGTAGATGGTTTACGTGTTTTCATCACATCCAAAGAGATGAGGACGTATTTCACCTCCAGCATACTCTTGGACGTGGATGGAGCATCTACCTAGAGAACTACCTCCTCTCTTCGCTCAGACCTTTGATTAAAGGTGATGCTGAGTCAAAGATCTATGACTTTGCAGTCAATCTCAAGGTTGCATCTTCCCACACCAAACGATAATGGGATATTACAACACTATTTCGGGGAAAAACGAGAGCATAGCTAGCCAGCCTCGTCATACGTAGAAGATAGAAACTTCCAGATGCTTAATCTTATGAAAGCCTTCTGAATAATTAGGCGCGATTTTTTCCTGAAATATGCTTAGAGTTCTATTCTCGCGTAAATGTCCTCAAGGATATTTTGTTCTATAGACGAGTGCCCCTCCCTCAGAATTGGCTGCAACAAATCCCCAACGTCACAAGTAAGAGGACGATTTTGCGCTGAAATGTAGTTTTCTAAATAATCGAAGAATAGCGTAGTTGTTGTTTCTCCTAGAATGGTTTTTAATTGACGATACACCGTACTTCTAAGTAATTGCTCGTTACTTATTCTTGTTTCCGATTTAAGGGAGATTGTATGTTTATGGTCTTTAACAAGTTGAAACAGTAATTGACCGTTTGACTTTATTTGTTCTGCATTAAATGCACAGATGGCTTCCATTGGAAATTTGAATGTCGTCCCCAAAGAGTGTTCATAGTCCATCCAAGCTTCAACCATGCCCTTTTTGGAAAGGTAATCGAGTGTATCCGATGCATCAGCTGACACATACAATCCTGCGAATCCATTATCTAACGCTTCGTCAATTAACCGTCGATATTGATCTACAACCCTTCCTGCGTCAAAATTTCCGTCGGGCGTATACCATTGGTGGCTGGTTACGATTCGTAATTGTTTAGGATCATCACTTTTAAAACCAAAAGTACCCAGCTTAGCCTGAACCGTATCCACGTTTTCTCCACTCGAGATGTATAATGTGGAGCACCCCGCATCTATCCCAGTCACCAAATTAGAGAATAAAACCATGTGTTTTTGTTTGTCAGAATCATAAAAATAGGACTCATGTTCTCCAAGAAACAATGTTCACCCTCACAGTATTCGTTTAACATAGTGCAATATTTAGTCTTTATGGAGTAACGAATCTAGGAAATGAGTTAGCTAGCCGAGAAGAGTGTTGAGTTCAGCGGTTCCACTTTCCTAATCTCTTCCAGCCCTATCTCAGCCGTCCCGAAGGGAGTTTTATACCCTAACACGTTCTCTCTCCTCTAGCGCGCGCTAGGATGCAGGAATAACCTGGACCCATATTACCCATGGCTTCCCCGATTCGACTATGAAAAACATTGACACGTTCCATATCGCATATACTGAAAAGGACATTGCCTGGGTTATCGACGAAAATATCCGTTGTAGGAGCACGGATAGAGGTAAAACATGGGAGACGCACTGGAAGGCTCCAGAGGAAATCCTCATGATATCTTGCAGATCATGATTACATTAAGCTAGTTAACTATCAGGGAAATCGGTCAAGGTAACGTAAAAGCACTTCCTATACTTACCGCTTAACCATCTGATAGGCAGTATCAAGCGAACTACCGATGACGACATCCAAACGAATACGAAGTTGTATAAAGTAGGATTAGCTAATTAAATTGTTAATTTTTGGGATGTAAGAAAATGGTGAGTTCTGAGGTAGAACTTTCAGCGAAGAAATGTAAACCATGCGAGGGAGGAACACCTCCGATGGACGAGAAGGAAGTCAAAGCCATGCTAGAGAAAGTTGACGGCTGGGAGTGGAGGGAAAATAAAATCCGAAAAGGATTCAAATTCAAGGATTTCAGGGAATCCATGAAATTTGTTAACAGAGTTGCAGATCTAGCTGAGGAAGAAGGTCACCATCCCAACATATTTGTTTCGTGGAAGAGGGTAACACTCACTTTGACGACCCATGTTATAGGCGGTCTGCGCGCGCGCATAACTCACTCTCGGTAGCACCATGAAGTTACGCCGCCTTCTTATGGAATAACTGGCTGTACGGGCACTTGATGTTCACCGCTATCGCTAACCCGATCAACTCACGGTATTTTCCGGGAATCTGCGACTCACCCAGAACCTACTTTTTAAAGGATGACCACTCCGCGATCAATACGTCATCCAGTAAGGCTTTCATGAATCTTGGTACAATGCCTAACGATCGCTCAACATCCTCACAAGTATCCTCAATATCTCCCATTAGTCTTTTCACCTTCTATCTACGTAGAGCGTTCAGCTCATGATTATGAAGTGTTTTTTACTCTTGCTTGACTAGCTAGTTAGCTGTAGTCGAATAGTGTTACCCTGATCGATCGAAGATGGTTACTAAGTAGCTTGTACCAGCTCAATCATTTTCTCCGCTGTGAATCCCATCAGAGTCTCTGTTCTGAGAAGTCCTTTACTACTCCAACTCAGAAGAGCCTTCGTAATGGCCTCGGCATCCGGTGCTTCGCCTATCGCTACAAGATCATAGCGTCCCATGGTAAAAACAAGTTCTCTTATTTTAACTCCGAAAGATTCAAAGACCCCGACTCCTTCTTTTACACTCTCAGGTAAACCCTTTATCGTTTCCACCCGTTTCTGAGTGAAATTTCCGAGAATAACAAACAGTGGCATTTCTTCACCTCCTTTTTCCCAGATTTTTTTATTAAGGGTATTGTTTTATATCGCCCCACCTCGGGGCTAATAAGAGAGGAACTATACATTCGATTAGCTAGCAAGCGCAAGAATAGGTGATTTCACCTATTTCGCCTCAACTTTTATGGCCTGCTCTATGCATTTACCTACGCATTCCATACATAAGACGCAGTCTTCCGCCCTAACGGGAACCGCCTTAAGCGTTTCTGGGTGCTCTGCAATCTCTTGTAACTCAAAGACGTTCACCGGACAAACTTCCAAGCAAGTGCCTTTACCACTACACCTGTTCCAATCAACCATAACTTCAGGCATACTTCAACACCCCACAATGTCATGCTAGCGCCATACTCACATGCTACTCTTCTGTCAGAAGCCTTTGGACAGCATTAATCCACCTTGGAACAACTATTAAGATTGAGATTCCGAAAACAGTGACTATTAACCCGATCAACATTGGTTAAACCTCAACTAAACCCTCTTTGCAGGTAATGAAAACGGAGTCACCCTGCTTTAAACATCCGATCACTTCGTCAAGATCGATTTCCGATGTTTCACATACCAGAACGCTTTGATCCTCATCGTTCATCAAAAAGAACACTTGAAACAAATTGCATGTCCTGGAAGAAAGAGGTTCTTGGATATTTATTTCGTCAACAACCTTCGCTTCGTCTCGCAATGCCTTTAAATAACTGACATTATCCGCCACATAGATTCCCCCCTCGTTACAAAGATTCATGGAATTGATTATTAAGTGGGACGTGTACACTGCAAGACACTGCACTCAAACGTATACACCAAATTTAATATTAATCAGTAGCTAGTTACTTTTTCTGATTATAATCGTTTTGGCGCCCGCGCGCGCGCAATCGTCCCACTCCGCCGCGATCGCGACGACGTGTTCTAGCTAGCTAGTGACGCTGTTTATCGTGAGCGATGACGCCATTGTGTAAGTCTCCAAGTCCATGCCAATATAATTCTCCCAGGGCACGATATCGACGAGGGACTCTCTTCCCTCTCGAACCTCGTTGATAGCTAGGTAGCTCTTCTTCCGAAAGCGGAAACAATGGTGAACGTCATCCTCTTGATAACTCGCGACTGTGGGCATCGATCACAGAAATTGGGGCATTTGACCGTATTCCTCTCGGATTGAAGTGGGTTTCCGTCGCATGATAGCCGCGGTCAACAAGTTTCTTGATGAGAGCTGCCTTTGACAAGCCAGGTAAACCAAGTTTTTCGCTGATTTTGTCTACCACATAATAGGTTGGGGGACCACCGACTTCCGTTAGAATCGCGTTTAATAGCCGTACAACCCGTCTCCGGTCGCCCAGCTCCACCGACCTTGCGTCTTCAAGCATTTCCCTACAGAAGTCACTGTCGAAGAGGCTGCCCATCCAGAGAGGCCCGGCCACCGCCATTTCCCCGCCGCAAACAGCACACGTGCGAGGTGGAAAGTTCGATAGGCCTATAGTCCACCTTCGGTTCAGACAGTGAAAGCAGTGGACGAGGTAGCCCAGCCTTCCAATTGCGTCGTTCGCCCTCTGTGCCCCAGGAAAGATCTGAGTGTACACTCGGATGTAGTGGTCCGTGCTGTGACTGAGGAAGACAGTTACTCCAAGGTCGTGTTTGGCAGCGGCGAGGACAAGAGCGTTAAGTAAAAGCCGTACAGCAACTTCGTGGCAATACGCTGTCCGCAAAGGTTTACCAAGGTACTTTCGTATGCAGGGTGCAGGCTTAACTCCACAGAGGGGCGCCATATCGGTTGCAGTTAAAGCGAGAAGACCCCCTCTCTTTATCGCTCTAACAGCTGAGTCGAGGAAGGGAGAGGGAGAGCCGAAGGGATCGATGTCTACAACGTCAAACCGCTTCTTTGGTCGGGCATGACGACTCAGAAGAGCGTGGGCGTCCAGTTGCTGTATCGTGATCTTCTCGGAGAGATCGTTCCGCTCCACGTTAAACCGCGTCAAGTTGATGGCCTGCGGATTTAAGTCGTTTAACACGAGGTTGTTCACGTGTGGTGCTTCCTTCGCAAATCTTATTCCTCGAACCCCGCATCCGGTAAAGGGTTCGCAGACATCTAGGATGCGTTGAACTCTCCGCTGGTACGCCCGTAAGGTAAGGACGGCTACATCTCGATTGAAGGACATGAGGGGATTATAGAACACGGGAGTCCTCGACGGAATGTACTCCCGCTTCCCCTTGAAATAGGTTTCAAGGCGGGGAACAAGGAGAACCGCAGAGGCCTCCCTCAAGGTCTCTGTTGCAAAGGGGAAAAACGGTTCTACTGGAGTACGCGATTGATTCGCCAAGGATCATCAAAACGTCCTTTGAATAAACTCTCTACACCTAAAGGCAAGGAGGTAAGGCTCTCCTTCTACAAAAAGCTTCGTACTGATAAGGTTATTTAACGACCTCCGTCTATCACCTGAGACCTTGAAGGTCCTTTCGATAACCCTATATCCACCCAAAGTTATAGAGCAGGGTGAAAGGGGACGGTGTCTTCCAGGAGTATTCTGTCTTAACAGAATGTTCTGAGCAGATCAACTCCGTCCATCGAAACAGAAAACGGGTTCAACACGACGTTACTGAAAGAATGAGCGACGAAGTGAATGACGACTTGGTCTCAGCAAATCGCAAGGCTGAAGACGCTGTGCTTAGTGAGCCGACGATCAGCGAGGTCTACGAAGCCAGGGAGATAGTCTCCAGGCACCTACTCAGAACGCCTTTTTTCCGGTCTTTGAAGCTCTCACACGCCCTGGGATTCGATGCCTACGTCAAATACGAAAACCTCCAAATCACAGGCGCCTTCAAGATCAGAGGAGGCGTCAACCTCATGGCATCTCTGAGCGAGGAGGAGCGGCGGCGGCGGGTTGCCACCGCCTCGACGGGGAACCACGGTCAGTCCATCGCATATGCCGCCCAGCTCTTTGGAGTGAAGGCGATCATCGCGATGCCGGAGGACTCGAATCCACTCAAGGTTGAGGCGATACGGAGGCTGGGAGGCGACATTGCCTTTCATGGGAAGGACTTTGACGAGGCGAGAGTCTGGGTGGAGAAGGCGTCGAAGCGAGAAGGGTATCGATATGTGCACTCGGGGAACGAACCCCTCCTCATCGCGGGAGTGGGAACCCTCTATCTGGAGATGATGGAGGATGAGCCGGACATCGACACGATAATAGTGCCCGTTGGCGGAGGAAGTGGCGCGTCAGCGGCGTGCATCGTGGCCAAACACGTAAACCACGAAGTGAGAGTAGTGGGCGTCCAGGCAGAGAAGGCGCCCGCGGTTTACCGCTCTTGGAAGAGTGGAAAATGGGTTGAAACGGATGCAGCGGACACCTTCGCCGAAGGCCTCGCCACCAGGGCGCCTTTTCAGCTGCCACTTCAGATCATGAGACGCATGCTCGATGACTTCGTCTTAGTGAGTGAAGAGGAGATTCAGAGAGCAGTGCTGACTCTGTTTGAGACCACGCATCAGGTCGCGGAAGGCGCGGGAGCAGCGGCTACAGCAGCAGCGTTTAGGATGAGAACCCAGCTAAAGGATCGAAAAGTGGGATTAATCCTCAGCGGGGGCAACCTCACCCTGAATCAGTTGAGGACGATTCTGCGAAGAGACCGACATTAAGCTACTGGTGAGCATCGTACGAGGGGACCCGGTGGAAGCGACCAACCCACCTCATTAATGAAAGAGAAGAGTTCCATCGTTGTCAGGCACCACTCACATTTAAGTCGTTGAAGACACATATGGTTCAAGATGAACAGGGGAACGACATGGGTACTGAACCAGAATACTTGAAAAAGTTGAAGCCAATGTACAAGTTTTGGCTTGAAAGTGAGGACGGATACGTGTTTGGGCAGGGCTCATTCGAGCTTTTAAGGGGAATTCAAGAAAAGGGCAGCCTGAGTGGTAGCGCTAAGGCCAGAGGCATGTCATACCGGTATGCATGGGGCATAATAAAAGAGATTGAAAAGAGAATGCGGAAGCCAATATTGGAGACCCACAAGGGCGGTAAATCTGGGGGAGGCGCCAAGTTAACGCGGACGGGGCAGGAATTGCTGGAGATCTACGTGAAGTTCACAAAAGCGTTTGACCAAATATGCATAAACTAGACGGATGAACCGTCGTGAAGCAGTGGATTACATCGTATCCCTGACCAGTCCAATGTTCAGCAATCAATCAGCTTGTTCCATCAATAGGAGACTGCTTGAACCGTTCTCTCTAGAAAGAGTATTCCCCGGAGAACACTCTGTTGATGTGGCTTCAGAAGGCAGAGTGATGTAAAGATAGCAAAATTGCTGAGTGCAACTAATCCTCGCCCTTAATCTTACTGATGAGCCAAACCATTTTTTTCCCAAGGTTTCGCGCCGTTCGTAAGCCTTCCTCGTCCGTATCTACGTCACCTCGATTCCTGCCGAAGGCCACGTTCCAATAGGTAGAACCGGGGACGATCATTCCCTGGTGAAGGAAGAAGAAGAGAAGCTGGGCGAAGGTGAAGTTTTGTCCAGCCCTTCTTGCCACCGCGATTGCCCCGCCAACCTTGTTCTCGAAGACCCTGCCCTTTGCGATTGATAGGTACCCTGCTCGATCAATTAAGGCCTTCATCTGCGGAGTCGCGGAACTAAAGTAGACTGGGGAGGCTAAGATTATGCCGTCAGCCTGAACCATCTTCTCAAAGATGGAGTTAAAATCGTCCGGAATCCGGCATTCCCCTGTCTTTCTACAAGACAAGCATGCATCGCATGGCTTGAGATCTCGATCAGCTAACCTCAACAACTCGGTTTCCGCGTCGTCCTCCTCCGCTGCCTTCAAGGCTTCAGCGACGACGCGTTCAGTATTTCCCTCGACGCGAGGGCTTCCAACAACACCCAAAATACGCATCATGTGGATATCACCTCAAACTAGACGAGCAGAAGATACAGAAAAGAGACATTTATGTTTATACGCTGAACGAAGTCGAGGTTGTAAGATTTGGGACGACATTTATGCTCGGGATGTAGGAGGGCATCAGCAACTCTTTTTCCCAGTCTAGTTTCCATTAGAATATGGGGATTCAAACAGAAGCATTGATATTAGAGGAGAAACGTACATTGTCG
>JAOZHB010000038.1 GCA_026015035.1 Candidatus Bathyarchaeota archaeon
CAACAAAACCTGACTCAGGAACTTGAAAGCAAGTTCTTAATCAAAGGAGGACGGTTAACCATACTCGGAGACCACGTATATAAACGACTCAGAACTAGCTAGCTACGACACAAGCTTGCTAGTATAGACAGAGATTATGTATATTGTAATAGCGCGCGCTCAGCTAGCTAGCTAATCTATCTCTCCTTCTTTTCAAGGGTTTTTAAGGCTTTTATCGCCCACAGGGGGTCCTTTAGCATGGCTCGACCGACCGCGACTAAGTCTACTCTTTCCTTTCTAATCACTTCGTCTGCAAACTCTGGAGTGACGACTCCGCCAACACCGATGACGGGAACGTTAACTTTCTTCTTGATAGCTTCAGCCTGTGGAATGAAGAAGCCTTCCTCGGTTGCCCCTGGTTTTATCGCCCCGCCCATGCCCCCAGTTATGTCTAATACGTCGACTCCTGCTTCTGCAAGGAGTGAAGCCATTTGGATGCCTTCTGGAAGCATTAACCCGTTGGGAAGCATGTCTTCAACGCCTAACCGGCAGAAGATGGGATAATCCCCAACCCTTCGACGAGTCTCTTCAACAATTCTCAGTGTGAGACGTATTCTGTTTTGGAGGGTTCCACCATACTCGTCAGTTCTCTTATTCATTAAGGGTGAGGTGAACTCAGATAAAAGAAAGCCATGGGCGTTGTGGATTTCCACGCCGTCGAAGCCAGACCTGACCACTCTCTCAGCAGCATTTGCAAAGGCTTGGACAATCTCATCTATCTCCTCTCTCTCTAAAGCCCTTGGCGTCTCAGCCTTAGCGTTCCTGGGATTCTTGACAGCAGAGGGTGCAGTGGGTGTTGTTCCGATGATTTCGGAGGAGGACATGCAGCCAGCGTGGCTTATCTGAAGGACTACTGAAGTGCCTTTGGCGTGGATCGCACCCGTAAACCTCGATAATCCTTTGACGAATTTCTCGTCGCATACCCCTAGTTGAGGGCTAAGTCTCCCGGACTCTGCAATGTACGCGTGTTCAATTATGACGAGCCCAGGACCAACCGCCCTATCTGTATAGTGTTTGATGAAGTCATCGGTAACATGGCCTTCGAGGGAGGCTTTACGACTTCTCATGGGTGGTAGGACGAGGCGGTTCTTTAGTTTTAAGGAGCGAATACTTAGGGGGGATGTTAAATTGGGCAAAATATTCACGTACACTAACTCACTGGTTATAATCCTATAAGGCTTACGGCGATCTAACTCGCCAACCTCACCGTCTTTTAGTAGCTAACTAAAGGCGATCACGCGTTTTCGACGACAGATTACAGGTATCACAAAAATTTTAAAGTTGATAAGCGGTAATACAATTAGTAAGGACGATGGAAGATGGTTTCCCTTTTAGAAATCGCAGATAGGGCTAGAAAGGGCCCTAGACTAAGTGAAGACGAGTGGAACTTGAACCTTTTTAAGAGCATGCAAAACCTTTCAAAGGAGTTTGGACTCGACGACTTAGGGTCCGACGTATTCTTGAACATAGATCACGACTACGCTGATAAGGCCTTCGAGGCCGCCGTGCAGTTCCTCGTTGAAGTGGGGGCGTTTGTAATCCCGTTCAACCGAGTATTGAAGTTCACCGAGGAGGAAGTGAAAGAAGCGATCCGTTCTGCTCCAGGGGAGGTACTGATCGGTGCGGGCCGAGATGCGCGTAGAATCATTAAGCGGGAGATTGAGGATAGACGACCCGTTCACGTGTGGAGCGCCATGCATTCACCCTATACGGAGGATCTACACCACTTAGCCCCCAAAAACTATGCTATGATACAGAGAATGGACATGATAGATGGCTTCAATTCAACCCACTTCGACGGGTATGAGGTGTACTCCCCACCCATCGAGGCCTACGCCGCGATGAGGGAGCTCGCATACATGCGGGAGGGCGTGCGAAAGGCGGGTCGACCGGGTATGGCCATTCATTATTACCCCATCAACACCACGGCGTCAACGATGATCGCGCCTCTAGACCCCGAGCGGGGGCTACGGAGAACCGACGGCGTCTTGGTAAGGTCCCTCCCAGACATTAAAATACAGGTCGATATGCTGACAGCATGCATGGTGTACGAGAACTACGGGTGCTACCGATTTATCGGCGGCAGCTCCCAGATAGGCGCCTTCTGTGGGGGCCCTGCAGGCGCCATCATAGAGGCCATCGTCCACACGCTAAACGGCGTACTGATCTACCACGGGTATTTAGGTACCACAGGGGTTGGCTACGTGTATGTGAAATCAAACGCAGATCCGAGAATACGAGCCCGACCGGCGTGGCCAGCAGCCGTCGTCCACCACGCGCTCTGCCGGAACTCGCGGATGATCCGGTTTGGCGGTACACGAAATTGGAGTGGTGGAGCATGGGGGATAGGTTCAGCCATGCACCTCCACGGCATCGCCGTTGACGCTATGACGGCCACCGTTCTAGGATCCGGCTTGGGCATTCGGAGAGCGGCTCGTCCCCAGCCAAACGAAGGCCAGTCTCCCCTTGAGATTGAGTGGAGCATCGAGGTGAGTGACGCCACGATTAAGGCGGGAATGAGACTGAAGGACGTGGAAGACGTGATGAAGGCCCTCAACAAGCGGTACATAGGCACCTCCATACCCAGAATCAAGAAGAAAACCGTGACGGAGGTCTACGACCTAGTAAGACATAGACCCCGTGACGAGTACCAAAGGGTATACGAAGAAGTAAAGAAGGAGTACATGGACTTGGGTCTGGCATTCGAATAGACGGGAAACCCGTCTTTTCAAGGTGTTTCATCGTATTCCCTTCGGTTTGTTCCTGCGTGCCGCCTGTTAATGAAGTCGGGATCCAAAAAATGGGTGTTGCACACGTGGAAGAGGGGTTGATAGTTTATACCGTTAAATATTTCTTTGAAGTACTAAGTAGGTGAGGGGTTTTCTGTGAGTGAAAGAAGGACGATAATCCTGGACAAGTTACGACAGGCAGTTCTTAACTACGATAATGACGCGGCAAAGCAGGCAGCGACGGACGCATTAACGGCGGGTTTACAGCCAGATGAAGCCGTTGAAGAGGGACTTGCATTGGGCGTCAGAGAGGTGGGCGATGCCTTCGAGCGGGGAGAGTGCTTCCTCCCCCACATCGTCATGGCGGCAGATGCCATGAAGGAAGCCATGACCGTGTTAATGGAAGGACGTTCCAAGGAGGAAGCAAAGAAACTGTCCAAGGGCACTATCGTTATAGCTACGGTGGAAGGAGACCTTCACGACCTGGGGAAGAACATCGTAATCGCCATGCTGAGAGCCAGTCGGTTCACGGTACACGATCTTGGGAAAGACATCCGAACAGACACCATCATTGCTCGAGCCCAAGAACTCGACGCAGACATCATCGGTCTGTCCTCTCTCATGACCACCACGAGGCCGTACCAACGAGTGTTGATCGAAGAGCTGGAAAGACTTGGGCTACGAGACAGGTTTAAGGTGATGATAGGCGGCGGCCCAATCAATCGGTCTTACGCCGAAGAAATCGACGCCGACGGATACGGCTATAACGCCGCAGAAGCCGTCAAAGAAGCCATTAGGCTCTGTGGATGACGTTGAGGTCTTGATTAGGTCCATTGAGGATAGCTAGCTCGCAGGTGAAGATAAGAGTCTAGAATAAGGTGACTAGGAAGTCCTAGACTACGCATACTTCCCTTCCTTTTCTGTAAAAACGCTGTTATCTCTAAGAAACTTCTCTAAAATAAAAGCTAGAAGCGGATACCGATTGCGAACCATGTCAAAGTCTGCGTTATCATCATCATGACCATGGCGTAGACTGGTGCGTGCGAAATCTTGTTCTGTGTGTAGGTCTTCACTCCCCAGAGGGTTAAGGGTAACGCCGTGAAACCCGCGATTATTACTTCTACTGGAAGGATCTGACCAGATAATAGGAGTAGCAACGTGAAACTGGTTGTGGCTACGATGCCATAGAGCATACGCAGCCATTTGATGGGCCAACGTGTAGCGAGGGTTCTCTTTCCTACGCTTGCATCAGCTTCTCTATCCGGCCAAGTCACGGCTAACAGGTTGTTGAAGGCCAATAACGTGAAGGGAAGACAGGCCACGATCACCCTAAAGTCAAAACGTCCACTTAAAACGGTGTAGCCATACACCGGTAGCACGTTCGCGCCGAGTAATGCGTTATCGAGTTCACCCCACCCCCGCCAAGCCAATTTAAGTGGCGGCAACGAATACATCCACCCGCCTAACGCTCCAATGCCAAGCAAAGCCATCGCTGACCAGGGATGGATACCGAAATAGTTGGCCAACAATTGTATACTAATACCAAGGATTAGTGTGGCCAACGCGGCTTGTAACGCCAACTTACGTGGTACAATGCCTTTTGAGAGAACGCCGCTTCCGCCAGAATAAGCTGTTCGAGTTGTTAGGGCGTCCGTTTGGTAATCAGCGTACTCATTGGCATAATGAACTGAGATGGAAACGAGCAGCATAGCTGTAAAGCCGAATCCCAACGACGTAAAATCAATTGGTCCACCACTACCAAAGCCGATTGAAACCCCGTAAACCCACGCCAGGATATTCGAGACCAAAACTAACGGGCGAGCCATGGCCCACAGCCCTAGAAGGGTGTGTTGTACTGAGGAGAAGGTATCCGTCATATTCTTCATCCTAGCTATTTCGAGTCCTATTTCAATATCACTCTTTTTATCTAACATCCATCTTTACTAAGGATAGATGTAAGGTTATGGCTATAGAACAAGAGTTAATTCTAGTTTATAATGCCGATAGCGGCGTGTTTGATATTATTAAAGACGCTTTACACAAAACGTTCTTTCCCAGTACCTATCAGTGTAATCTCTGCTCTCTGACCTACGGGACATTCGGGATGAAAAGCGAATGGAAGGAATTCATAGATAAACTCGAAATCCCCTACGAGTTTCTGCACCGCGATGAATTTTACCAACAACTAGAATCACACCCAGACCATTTGAAAGACATAGAATTCCCAGCCATATTTCTCAATAGAGATGGACGAATTAGCCTCCTAATCGACCACAAAGAGATCAATA
>JAOZHB010000039.1 GCA_026015035.1 Candidatus Bathyarchaeota archaeon
AGCTGTGGCGAATAGATTCCGTGAAGATGTAGATCAACTTGTGAGCCAAGACATCGAGGACAGACACGGATCCACGTGTCAGGATCTGAATGATTTACATGTTGTTTCTCTTCGCTCACGACATCATTCACCTCACTACCCAGCTAAGCGCATACTAGCATACCGATAATTTCGCTTGTGCTAGCATCTATCCAGACTTCATAGTGGTGACCAGGACGGTTTGCTTGTTCAAACTTGATTACCCAACAAAGCCGAAATTCTTCTGCACTCGGTTTATACGGGGGCGCGTAGATCGGCGCTTTCTCCTCCATTTTTATCGATAAAATCCTTCCAGTTGTCATGTTTAAGTCGTCGTAGTAGTCTCTGCCTATTTGAATGAATGGTTGAATGAATGGAAGAGTGCTTAAGCTATCCTGTAATTCCGCGTCATCGTTTTTTAATCGTGCATTTTCGTTTGTTAATACACTTATTTGATCTTGAAGACCTATGGCTGAAGAACTCAAACTGATAATAAAGCCAGCGAATATAATGATCATTAAGACACTCATTTTTCTATTCGTAATTTTCACCTTCATTTCCACCTATCTAACTATAATTCGCTCACTTAGTACTATATTAATAAACATTATATAATGATTTGCTTAGCATAATAAGCCAGCAATTAATAAATGCTGGTCAGCTAAAAAGGCTGAGAACAAGTTGAAGCGAACATACATCATAATTATCACAGCTGTCGTTACGATAATTTCTATTGTGGGATACGTTGGGTTGGGTCCTATCTATTTGTTTACTGAGACGCGCGCGCGCTCGTCTATATCCTTTATCCCTTGAAGTATGTTTTCTTACTGTAATTCCTCGATTCTCTCTTTCACTGCCTGGAGTTCTTTTTCGAGTCCTTTAGCGTATTTTTTGAGTCGTTCTGTTTGTTCTTCTTTCGATAGATATTTTCTGTGATGACCGTGTCCACCCATGCAGCAACATTTCGTTTAACGCGCGCTAAGCCAGAAGGGTTCTTGCAACTAATGAACTAAAACTGCTGCGTGCGCGCTTCAAGTTTCTTAATAACAATCATAGAAACATACGAGGACATACGATTACTTATATCATATCTTTAGCGTGCGTGCTTTAGTTCATAGCCTTAGATTGGACGATAATTTTAACAAAGAGGATTGAAATAGCTAGTTAAATATGGCAATTCTTCAAAAATTTAGGAGCGGAGGCTGTTACATGGCCTCCTTGACGCATTTCGAAAGCAACGCTACTCCTTCGCGGATATCATCTAAGGACATATGGGTGTAAGACAGCCTTAGGTTCTTGATATCTTGCTGCCGCCAATGCAATATACGGCCTGGCGAGTACACTACGCCCCTTTTCGATGAAAGCTCCTCTAACTTCTTCAGATCTATCGTCTCCGGTAGCGTGACCCACGCGAACAACCCGCCTCGTGGCATTATACACTTTATGACTCCGCCGAGGTTCTCTTCCAGAGCATCCATCAAGGTATCTCTCTTCTCCTTGATGATGGCGACATGCGAGGAGATGTGGCTCCACATATGTTCTTTGAGATAATCTGCGACGATCATACAGCTTAGGGTGCTGGTTCCTGCGTCCCAGCGGTGTGTGAGGATGTCGTCTAGGTACTTGTCGGGAGCGCAGAAGCAACCTAGTCTCAAGCCCGGTCCCAGTATCTTTGAGAAGGAAGCGACAAATATGACGTTGTCCGAGTTGCCCATCTTGTACATGGAAGGAGGAATTATCCCCTTCTCGAAGTCTAGGTCTCCGTAGCAGTCATCCTCCACTATCGGTATCTCATACTCTTCTGTCAGTTCTAGCAGACGCTTCCTACGTTCAAGGCTCAATATGGCTCCAGTCGGATTCTGGTGGCTGTCGGTGACGTAGATCAACTTAGGCTTAATGTTGTAGTGGGAGAGGTTCTTGAGTGTGTTCTCCAGGGCATCCATGTCCATACCATCAATATAGTCGATCGGAATACCCACTATGTTGGCTTGCATGTACCGGAAGAAGCTAAGGGTTCCCATGTAGCAGAGTTCTGAAGTGATGACTGTGTCTCCAGGTTCTATGAAATGTCTTCCTATCAGTTCGATGGCCTGCATCGAACCGGCGGTCAGGGCTATGTTTTCCACAGGCAGTGGTTCTCCCTCTCGGTGCTCGAAGCGGCTGGACGCTACTTCTCGTAGACCCAAGTAACCTTTGTTGCTGTATCCGGCGTGTGCATGTTGCCCGGGATAGAAAACAAGCTCACTCCCCCGAAGAGTCAGGACACGTTCGGCGCTCTCGGTCAATTCCTGAACTGGAAAACTCTCCGGAGGTGGCTTACCTCCAGTGAATACATATTTTTCCAAATGTTCACATCCTACTAGTATATTTTATATATTTGTTGTGAACCTTGCTAGTGAAATATATAATATTTTCTGTGATTTATATATAATTGTAGTGTGAGGAGCGCGCACGCTTGAGAGGCCGGGTATGAGGGTGATTAAGTGAAATGTAGGAAACCCAAACCAGAGTTCTCCCCGCGCACGCAAGGATAGTATTAAGTATAGACCATGGCTTCAGTATAGAGTAGCAAGGTAACACTCGTTAAACTAGAACGAAGTGTCTTCTGGAGGAATATTATCTGAAGAAAGTCATACTTCCTTGGCCTACGGACAAAGAATTTGTCAAGGTTATTTCCCAAGCTGCGAAGCTACTTGATGAACTTCAGAAATCTGCAGATGTTGATACCTCACCCATATCTAATGAGGAGGAGTGGTTTAAACGAGGCAGAGAAGCATATGCAATAATGAGAGCTGAGATGGAGTGGTCCATTGACCATGAGTTCCTAGGGCAGGCAACAAATCTCAGAATGGTCCAGACACCTAGCATTGGCTACGACGGTATTGACATCGAGGCGTGCACTGACCACGGCGTGATTGTCTGTAACGTTGTAACCTATTCCGAGTCTGTTGCCCAACATACTTGGGCACTGATCTTGAACGTGTCCAAGCACATTGCTAAGGCTGACAGGGTGATGAGGACAGGTGGCTGGCCCGATTGGCCGAGTAATTTCTTCGGGATAGAAATCCAGGGCATGACCCTAGGAGTTATCGGTCTGGGGGATATCGGTGGACGGGTGGCGTTGAAAGGTTCCTTGGCCTTCAATATGCGAGTCTTGGCATACGACCCCTTCGTCTACCCCGCACGGGCCCAACTCTATCATGCACAGCTCGTGGACCTCGAGAAGTTATTGCGGGAGTCAGACATTATCTCCATTCATTGCCCACTTACTCCCCGGACATGGCACCTCATAAGTGCAGCGCAATTGACGCTGCTTAAACCAACGGCCATTCTGGTGAATACCGCTAGAGGCGCGGTAATCGACGAAAAGGCGTTGATTGAGGCCTTAGAGAAGGAACAGTTGTTCGGTGCTGGTCTCGATGTGTTCGAGGAGGAACCCCTCAGCCCCGCGAGCCCACTGCGAAGACTGGAAAACGTAATACTGACACCTCACCTAGCTTATGCTACGAAGAAAGCCGTTAGTAATACTTGGATAGGCGCAGTAGGCAACATCCTCAGATATATTAAAGGCGAGAACCCGAACTGGATTCTAAATCCTACTGTCCTAAGCAAGAGAGAATAATATATACTATCCACATATTCAAAAAGGTAATTTAGTAATAATAAACTTATGGGAGAAGAAAAAATGAAGGTTACAAGTGTTGAAATCTTTGAAGTGGATACCGAAATTAGTCCTTACTGGCATCCGGTAATTGTTCGAATCAATACTGATGAAGGAATAAACGGATTGGGAGAGGTGGGTCTTGCCTATGGTTCGGCCCAGAGTGCGGGGGCTGGCATAGTAAAAAACCTCGCTGAAGATTTTGTGATCGGTTCTGACCCGATGAAAACGGAGAAAATGTGGGATACCTTATTCCACTCAACGTTTTGGGCGTTAGGGGGTGGACCCGTGGTATTCGGTGGCATCAGCGCCATTGACACGGCATTCTGTGATATTAAAGGGAAGGCATTAGGAGTCCCAGTCTACCAACTCCTAGGCGGAAAAACGAATGAATCGCTGCGAACGTATGCAGGCCAGATCCAATTTGGGTGGGGACCGACCACGCGATGGTGTACACGACCTGAAGACTATGCAGAAGAAGCTGCTAAGGCGGTAGCAGACGGCTATGACTGTATTAAAGTGGATCCCGTAATCTTAGATGCCAAAGGCGACTACAATACCGCGATCCGCGGCGTGCTCCCCCACGATCAAGTCACATTGTTCTACAATCGGGTTAAAGCAGTGCGCGACGCCGTGGGCCCCGACGTAGACATCATTATCGAAGTGCATTCCATTCTCAACGCGACTGCAGCCATCCAAATGGGGCGCTTATGGAAAGAGTTTAACTGTATGTACTACGAGGAGCCGGTCCACTATCTCAATGTTGATCTGCAACAAAAAGTCACGCACAACGTGCACATCCCCGTCGCAGCGGGAGAGCGCCTATATACGCGGTGGGGGTACCGCCAGTACTTTGAGAAGCAATTGTTAGATATCATTCAACCAGACCTCGGTCTCGTCGGCGGCATCACCGAAGGCAAAAAGATCTGTGATTACGCCTATACCTATGACATCATGGTCCAGGTCCATGTGTGTGGAAGCCCAATCGCGACGGCGGCAGCGCTCCAGTTAGAAGCCGCCATCCCAAACTTCATGATCCATGAACATCATACCTATGCTTTAAAAGAAGGGAATATCAAGCTGTGTAAACAAAACTACCAGCCTCAGAATGGATACTTCGATACTCCAGACCTGCCTGGTCTGGGAATTGAACTAAATGACAACGTAATAGGTTCACCAAGCTATGTCGTTAAAGAACTACGATAACTAGCAAGAGCGCGCTAGCTAGCTAGCCAATATATATGTAGGATTCATAATCTCTTTCCTTTTTTCCCATTAACAGAGTTCTAACATATGTTGTGACTGGCTTGGAGATGGACGAGGAGAAAGTCGAGAGCGAGCTGAAGGGGAACACCCTCCGGGTTTACTGGACCGTATTGAGGTCCGAGAACGGAGTCGTAGGTGTCAGGGAGGTCCAAAGAACCCTTGGTTTCTCAAGCCCGAACTTGTCCTTGTATCACTTGAGAAAGCTTGAGAACCTTGGCCTGGTCAGGGAAGAGAGGGGAGAGTACCGTCTTATAAGAGAGGTTCGGGTGGGCGTCCTGAAGCAGTTTACCAAGATGGGGACACTGATGGTCCCTAGGTACACGCTGTACGCAACCATGTTTACAACCCTCTTGATCTATTTCGTACTCCAGCTTCAAGAGGTTAACTTCTACAGCGTCTTCGCTCTGATCTTCGGTGTCCTAGCCACAACGATCATGTGGTACGAAACCATCAGGATCTGGCGCCAGAAACCCTAATGGACAAAAAGTTGAACACTGTATCCGCTTAGTGTACAACAGATTTGTACAACTGTTCAAAAATATTGTATTATATGCACCGATGTACATTTCGCAAGGTAGAAATAGGGGTAAAAATGGACGAGGGAAAAGGAATGGCAGACAATTTAACGAGAGTTGCCCTCTTTGGCGTGATCGGTCTAATATTAGCAGCTTCCATCATCCTAGCGGTGCAATTCATTCCCATACTTGAAGAACCTCCCATAGCCGAAGCTGGAGGCATGCTAATCATAAATGTTACAGATGCTCCTGCGGAAGAATTGGAGGAACTCTTCTTGCGAATAGATGAGGTGCTGGTGCATAAGGCTGGCGGAGACGAAACTTGGATGGATATTGCTGTAATGGAAACTGAACCCTTCGACTTACTACTGTTAGTAGACACTTCTATGAACCTAGCGGTGGGAGATATCCCAACGGGTAAGTACACTGAAATAAGGATACACGTCGATAATGCTAATGCGACCATCGATGGAGTAGAAGAACTTCCTTTAAGTATTGTTGCAAATGGATGGTTGAAGGTGAAAGTACACTTCACGATTGAGGAAGCATCGGTCACCAGCGTGACCGTAGACATCGAAGTTAACCCCGAGCCAATAGTGAATGCCAGAATCCTCCACCCAGTCGTTAAAGCGGATGTCAAATATGTCCTAGTGCCTGAAACACACGTACGCGCGACACTGGAACAGAATTATTATCTGTGGGCTGAAAACGATACCGTTGATCCCACTCCCTTTGCCTCTGAAAACACTTCGATAAGTGATGTTGCCTTAACGGGGGCCGTCTTAAGGCTTAGACTCTCCATACGAAACATCGGAACCGCTGCTTGGTCAGCTGTCCAATTGAAGGCACAATACTCTATAAACCAAATGGATTGGGATGATGTAGGAACTGGAGAGTGGCTTTACTCAGATGGTTTAGGGGATGATGGTGTACAAATTGGAATTGGCGGACTTCTCTTGACCGGTAGCACGGTTCCGGAACATTTCGTCGAATCAGCGCTGACAGTAACTATAATCGATATTCCTGTTGATGGTCAAGGAGAGTGGGATATCTGCATTGAAAGCGATGGAGCGATTTCAGGGGAAACATATTACTTCCGACTTGTCCTATCGGATGGAACTTCCCTAGACGTATACTCGGAATATCCAACCTTAAAAACAGTTACATAGAGTCTAGCTAGCTAAGTGTGTTAGGAGGCTAATTTAAGTGTCTGAAAAAATGGTACAAACTGAGAACTTGACGTCCTTGAAACTTCAGGTTGACCGTGATTTAAAGGTGCATTCCTTTACGGACAACAGTGCGACGTGGAAATTCATAAACCCCATACCGTTCGTTGACTTGGTTGAAAAGTACAACAATCTTTTGGAAGAAACAGGGGAAGTATTGACGTCCATGAAAATCCAAGTGGATCGTGATGGACAGGTACATTCCTTTACTGACACTAACTCAAAATGGAGATTCGAGGACCCCATACCGATAATTAACCTGGTTGAAAAATACAAAGATGTATTGGCTAACGTCACCCTAGAACTCAAAGCCAAAAAAGATACTTTACCAAAAGATTCTCGTGACCAATTCCGTAACAGAAGTTGGCCGTTTTAATTAATTAAAATGATTAAACAGGTTTCGAGGGATGATTAACTGGGTGAACGTTTGGACTGTATGGTGAAGGTTCCCCTGGAGCTTCTGAGACAGGTGGACATACTTGTGAAACGCTTTGACTACGGGAGCAGAGAGGAGTTTGTTGAGGCCGCTATTCGCCGCGTCATCAATTATCATTCCTTAACCCTGCCGCCGCTAAAAGCGAATAGCTAGCTTTAATTAATTAAATGAAGCCATGGAAGAGACCCTCAAATACACGCCTGAGCCTGCTAAGAAATTCGAGTTAGGCATCCTACGCGAACTAAAAGAGGCTGCAAAGGAACAGAAACGAGTTAAAGAATAAGAGGGATACCTTTTCCCTCCCCCATTTTTTTAATCGCGCGCGCTAAAACATGCTAATTCAAATATGTTGCGTGGCATATCCAGAGTGATAGAATTTAAATGGTTGATAGGATTAAATGAGTGAAGCAGCGTTTAGAACGATGCTTGACCACGCCAGAATGCAATATGCAAGATATGTCACAGTTAAAGACTTGGCTCTTTGGAGAAAGCGGATCCAAGATCTCGAAGCGGAGTTGAAGAAGTCAACTATCTAGTTAACCTACATTCTCTTTAATCCAATCCAAGTAAATAAGAGGCTAGCTAGCAAAGAAGAGGCATTAAACCCACCGCAACAAAGTCGCCTTGGAATATGAATAAAGTATTAGAGCTACCCTTTAGCAAATTTACCACTAATAAGCTGGCTCTAAAGATAATGGACTGAATACAGAGACATTCAAACAGGTTGGATTACATGTTGATGGTAAAGCTCGAGATTGATAGTTCAAGATTGATCCCGTTGAGAGAAGCAGTGGGTACGAAATCCTTACTCATGGATGTCCCTGAGGGAAATACAGTCAATGACATGATATTGAGTCTTGATGAAAAGTTTGGTTCAGCATTCAAGAAGATGTCAGGTAAGGAATTATATGACAGAGTCGTCACTCGTTACAATATTTTCTTAAATAATAAAGCGTTATGGCTACCACAACAGCTTAGCATTACTTTAAAGAATGGCGACGAAGTAAAAATTCTCTTACCATCTGGGGGAGGCTAAAGCTAGCTAGATCCTCAGTTATTAGGTGTGGGAAGAAAAAAAGAGTGGGATATAGGGATTTATTTTCGTCTCATTGATCCGAATACTTGTTCAAGATGTTCTATACCAAGTCGTTTTAAGGTTCTTCGCCGTGGTATGCCTTGTTCGTCCCAACCCAAGCTATTGTAGTACTTCTTTTTGTCTTTCAAGACTTGCTCCCGATCTGTGGTCACTCCCTTCAAAGGACCTGACGGTAGGGGTTCGTAGAAACGAGGAGGATTATCGTCGTCTTCTGCGCTCCATACGTGGTCAGGACCACTCACCAAAAGAGAGGCTCTCTGGATTGCTAGCATTCTTGGACCCATACTTCTGTACCAGTCGTTTGCTGTGATGTCCCATCCTGTAACTGATCTAAGCATCCCCCACATTGGTGCTAGGTTGTCTTCGAAGATGTTGAATCCGCAGATTACAGCTGAGTCACCGAAGCCCCATAGAATATCGCCCGCATTCTTGTTCGGGGCCATACCTCCACATGACGTGTGATCAGAGCCTTGAACGGACGTCGCATAGGCAATTATTGGTTCATAGTCTAAACCACTTCGAGTTCCATGAGCGCCTATAGCCATTCCCTTTACGTGGACGACATAAGGCATTAGGTCTATTCCTTTCATTTTTCCTATCTTAATGGCAGCCCTATATGTCCCCTCTGCCAGGATGTCCCCAACTCCCTCTCTTTTAGCAATCATCTCTGCGAGCTTTCCAAAGGCTTTTGCGTCTCCCCACTCCAATGGAAAACCGATGTCTTCTAGTGTAAGCACTCCTCTTTGGTATAATTCTCCTGCAAAGCCTAAAGCACTTCCTCCTTGAATCCCGCAGAGACCCATGTCATCGCCTATCGCTGCAACATATACGTTTCCTTCAGGCTCAAAAATACCTAGATTTGTACCCATGTAAGCTTGGATTTCGTAGTCCGGGTTATCTGTAATAGCTCCTTTAAACACTCCCTCGGTTATTGCTGAGACTTTGAGACACGTAGTCGGACAACCATAGTCTCCCCAGTACCGTTTCACCCAAACTTTCCGTTCGAATTCATCGACTCCAAAGCTTCTCTCATCATGCCACTCCTCCTGCCAGTTCCTCACCGGCTCTGAGGAGGTTCCAGCACCCACTTCATAGCCAGCAGCACCTGTACCCCATCGTCTCATGCTATCGTTTTTTAAACAGCTCTGCGTAATTTTCGTAAGGTATTGAAGAGTTTTTTTCATATCGAATGGTGCTGGAACGGGACCTGTTCCTTTAGCTACAACGGCTTTCAAATTCTTCGATCCCATGACTCCTCCATAACCGCCATACCCTGCACCATGCGTCCACTTCATCATGACCGCGGCGAGTCTAGAAAGATTCTCTCCAGCGGGACCAATGTAGAGAATTCCAGGCTCTTTCCACATTCGCTCTTTTCCACGTCTATCGTCAAGGCTGTCAATCACTTCTTTGTTTATCATTCGAATGGTCTGTTTGCCATCCTTTCCCCAGAGATGGCGCGCGTCTTTTATCTCGGTAGCTCCGTCTTCGATATATATGTACACGGGATTATCGGCTTTTCCTGTGACGGTTACTCCATCATATCCAGCGCATTTCAAGTCGATGGGGAACTCCGCGGCAACCGTTGAACCGATTATGCTATTAGTTAAAGGGGATTTACCTGATACACAAGCCCTCATTCCGGGGTAATACCCTGTTAAAGGCCCAGTATAAATAGTTAAAATGTTTTCAGGACCTAAAGGATCCACTTCACCCCATTTGATTCCCAGTCGATCCCAAAGGATCTTCGCAGCAAGCGCTCGCCCTCCAAGGTATTTTCTTAGAATGTCTTCTTTCACCGTAACATCCTTGCACTCGTTGGAGGTAAGGTCTACCTCTAGGAACTTACCTGCATAACCTCCTGCCATTAGATCAACTCCTTTGCGGTGTCACCATATAAACGATATGCCAAATCCGATGTCACCTTATCAGGCGTCTTCGCATAAAGCCTATAGGAAACGGATGTGTTGGACGTCGATCTGTCAACCACCCAGAGAGTGCGATATCCTCCTTCTTCGCAAGCCTTCGCGCATTCTGGATCCCCCTCACATAAGTCGCATATCGTTGCCTTGTTGGTAACCGGGTGAAGAAACGGCACCTTGCCAGGACAAGCGTTTAGACAGTTACCACAACTTGTGCAGGCTTCATCGTCAACTGTGATTGCGCCTGTATTGGTATTCCAACTCAACGCGTTCACTGGGCAACTTGGTATGCAAGGAGCGTCTTCGCACTGAGCACAAAGATGTGGCACCTCCAAGGTAGGAACAAGCATAAACACTCTGACCCTTGAAGCTGCAGGCCATATCTTTCCCTCATGTTTAATGGAACAGGCAACTTCGCACCTCCTGCAACCACTACAGTTCACGTAGTCCCTTGCAATCCATACAGGTTTTTGTGTCGAGGACATACAAATCACAACAAAAGATATTTACTCTTCAAACAGTTATTAGTCTATTGGTAAACACTCTACAAAGATAATTAAGGTAATAGTTGAGGTTTAATCGATTTTAATGTGGTGAAAAACATGAAGAAAGCGATAGTGAGTAAAAAGTTTCCCAAATCGGATCTCCCATTCTCCCATGGATTCAGATCAGGTAATTTTGTCTTCACATCTGGTCAAGTAGGTAGAAATCCAGAGACAGGAGAATTAGCTGAGGGAATAGAAGAACAGACAAGACAGACTTTAGTAAATATCGAGACAATACTCAAAGAAGCAGGATGCTCTAGAAGGGACGTCGTTAAGGTCACTGTTTTCTTACCTGATATCAGAGATTATAATGATATGAATAAGGTTTACAACAGTTTCTTTAGGAAACCGTATCCTGCTAGAAGCTGTGTGGAAGCGAAGCTTGCAAACCAAAGGTATAAAGTCGAGATAGAAGCGATAGCATACAAAACTAGTTAGCTATCCATGTTCTTCCATCGGAAACAAGTTACCATCAGCTAGCTAGCCCATATAAAAAAGTTAACAAGCACTTATTAAGGAATGTGAAGCCATGCTGGAGAAGCCTCTAGTCACGTATGAAGATGAGGCGAAGCCCATTCGGATAGCTAGGAAAGGCTCAACAGGTTACTTGACTATTAAAAAATTGATGGATCCAGAGGATACGGGAAGCATATCAGGGATAGTTCTAATAGCTGAAGCGCCTCCCAACCAAGAACCAATCACTCCACACGCTCACAGAGATGTCGAGGAGTCAATGTACGTAATAACAGGACATGGGAAGTCCATTCTTGGTCCAACTGTTGAAAACATGAAGACCTTCCCCATCAGGCCAGGCACGTGCATATACATTTCAGCAGACTACTATCACGTAATTGAGGGGGCGGGGGAAGAACCGATGAAACTCGTCGTTTCTTATTTCCCCACAGATAAAAAGGGTAAATCCCATCGTGAAATCGCGACAGAACTAACCAATGTACCCCTACAAGACAAATATTAAAGAAGAAGACTGTCTCCTTCCACACTTAAGAGCCTCATAACTTTTGGAACCTTTGTATGGGTTGAGAGAAAGCCCTGGTGCGTTTTCCCCGCATCCTCTTATTAAGGTTTACTACAGGATTCTTCTCGTCATAGCTGATGCAGAAAGCTTTTGATAGAGATTGGAGTCAACGGATGCTGGCTTAGGTAGCTGAACCTAAAAAAGGTTTGAACGAGTCGGAGCGTTTTTAGGATACATGGAGGGCTATCTCATTATCCTTTTTACGTCTATTCCGAGGTTTCTGCAGGTTTCGAAAATGCTTTGCCACGACTTCTCGTCTACGGGTATTCCCTCTTTCCTCCTCTTCTCCATCGTCCTATGCTCCCTCTCCCCTGGCAGCAGAACCTCATCGAATCCGGGCCTGACGGGGGAAGACTTGACCTCAGCGACCAGTCGGTCCACCTCGTCCTTGAATTCCTTCACTGGTACGAACGCGGCTATGTTTTGAGCGGTCATGAGGGCTCCCTGCCCTCTCGCCCTTGACCCAGTTCCGGAGAGGTTCAATGCGCCACCCAGGATGTCGATCGCGAGGTTTATTCCGTAGCCTTTGTATGTACCAAAGGGCAGTAGCGATCCGCCTCTCTCCCAGAATTCATCGATGTTCTCTAAGGTTACGTCGTGACCCTTGACGGGGTGTCCCTGTCGGTCGATCAACCACCCCTCAGGGATTGGCTTCCCCTCTAAGAGGAGTGTCCGAACGTGTCCTTGGGCGACTATGGTCGTGGCGAAGTCCAAGACTATAGGGTACGCCTTGCCAGCAGGGATGGCGATGCTCATGGGATTTGTTCCAGTAACGGGCCTCGTGCCCCCCCACGGAGCACAGACAGGACCTTCCCGCGCAACAACTGTCCCGATCATATCACTCTCCACTGCCATCATCGAGTAGTAGAAGAGGTTGGTGATCCACTCACCATTGACGACGCTGCATGAGGCGATTCCTTGCTTCCTCGCCTTCTTCACAGCGATCTCCATCGCCCTTTTAGCAGAGACAGGCCCCCAAGCACCGCCTGCATCTAATAGAGCTGACGCTGGAGTCTCTTTCAAAACCTTCATTTTTGCCTTAGGTCTTTTTCTGGTAAAGGTTGGTAAGACCCTGACACCGTGGGAATCAATTCCACGTAGGCTACCCATAACCAAAACGTCGGTGATAGTCTCCGCGTCTTCTTTTGAGACCCCTGAGGCTCTTACCATCCGAGTACCAAGTCTTCTCCATCCCTCCTCAGGAAAAGTTGGCACTAAATTCACCCCCAAAATATCCCATTAGTGAATCATATTCTCAGTAATGCTATTAAATGGAGAGGGTTATCAGTGTACCTTGAACCCTGGTCCACGCAGAACCTTCCCCAGCAAAGAACCAGTGTGCTCACCACGATCTATAACGAGAGTTCCGTTGACGAATACGTATGGGATGCCCTCCGGATACAAGTGTGGTTTCCTGTTCACAGGACTTGGATAGGATGCTTTATCCGTAACTCTCTCGGCGTCGAAGATGACCAAATCAGCCCACATGCCTTCCCTTAAAAGACCTCGAACCTTCAACCCAAGCCTCTGAGCCGGCAATGACGTCATCTTCCTGACAGCCTCCTCCAGAGTCACTATCTTCGCCCCAACTTCCTCAGGCATGTCAAATCGAGTCACACCTCGAACCCACTTCCTCAGAACAATGACCATCCCGCCATAATCCCTCGGATGCGGACTCATCTTCCCTAGCCACCCATAAGGCGCTCGAAACCAGCTGTCAGTGTTCGGTATGCACGCAGGATGCTTGAATCCAATGCAAAGGTCCTCCGCTTTGTGCCCTCTACTTGCCACGCCTATCTCCACCAGGTCAAGGCCCTCGTAGCGCGCGCGCTATCACCCTATCCGCCTGGTCCGAGTCGCAACTTCCCACTTTAGCTATCCTACCCATCTTGATCGCGATGTCCGCCTTGAACCAAGGATTTCCCGTCCCGTCGATGACCAAGCCGTTCCTGATCACAGTGTCAAAACCCAATAAACTCACCGTATATCAACGATGGCTATTGAGAGAACTGTGAACTCTGAAATCTTTCTAGAAGGCAGTGCTGTAGACAGAGTAACTCCTCCATAACCATACACAGGACATCAGTACTTAAGAATTAGCATAAGAAAGGAACGAGATTTGAGGCTAATACTAACGCTTATAATGACAGGAGAAACTATGTTATATACCGAGGGATTGTTATGAAGGGTGCTGAAGTTGAGGCGAAGATACTCAAGGCTGAAGGCGTAGAGTTCGTAAGTCTCTTCCCGGATCAAGAACTTGCCAACGCCGTAGCTGGAGAAGGTATCAGAACAATAATGGCCAGACAAGAGAGGGTGGCCATTAACATCGCAGATGGCTACAGTCGGGTGTTAAATGGGCGTAAAATAGGCGTCTGTAGCATGCAGCCAGACGCAGGGATACAGAACTCCTTTGCCGGTGTGGCCCAAGCCTACGCGGATTCCTCCCCGATACTCGTTCTACCCGAAGGTACTTCGAGGAGCAAGTATAGAACCTTCCCCATCGTTGATGTATACTCAAGTTACCGTCAGGCGACGAAGTGGGTTGAAACCATATGGTCAGTGGAGCAGATACCGGAGCTGATGAGGCGGGCTTTCACTCATCTTAGGTCAGGAAGATTGGGGCCAGTTCTACTGGATTTGCCCAGCGATGTTGCCCGAGAAGAGTTGGAGGAAACAAAATTCAGGTATGCTCCTGTTAAAGGTTGGAAGATGGGTCCAGATCCCAGAGACGTTGAAGTAGTAATTCGAGCCGTCCTGGCAGCCAAGAATCCCGTTATCCTAGCTGGACAAGGTATCTTATACGCGGAGGCTTGGGATGAGTTGATGGAGTTCGCAGAGCTGCTTCAAACACCTGTCATGACGACTATGTGCGGGAAAAGCGCTTTCCCGGAAGACCATCCCCTCGCATTGGGTCTCGCTACCTCCTACGGCACGAAGATGGCTGGCCACTTCCTTAGGAAAGCAGACTTCTTGTTCGCCGCTGGTGCAAGCCTGACAGACTATTTCCTGTCCTTTCCACTCCCGATCCCTGCTGGCGCCAAAGTTGTTCAGTTGACCAACGATGAATATGACATCAACAAACACGTGGCGGTTGACTATGCTGTGATGGGCGATGCCAAGCTGACCCTGAAGGCGTTGGTCGAAGAGGCAAAGCAGAGAGGAAGAGCAAAGAAGCGAGAAGACGTGGTGAAGGAAATAGGAAGCGTCAAACGTGAGTGGTTGAATGAGTGGACGCCCAAGCTAGATTCGAGGGAAGTCCCTATCAACCCCTACAGGATTCTTTGGGATCTCATGCACACCGTTGACAGGAAAAACACTATTGTCACGGCTGAAGCAGGAATGTCGAGGAACTCCTTAGGGCCTTTCTGGGAGGTCACTGTTCCGAGGGGCTACGTGGGATGGGGTCACACGACTACACTTGGATTCTCTCTGGGGCTCGCCATTGGAGCAAAGTTAGCAACACCTGAAAAGTTGGTAATAAACATGATGGGGGACGGTGGGTTTGGCATGGTTGGAATGGACTTCGAAACCTCAGTTAGGGAGAAACTCCCTATATTGACCATCGTCTCAAACAACTCAAGCCTGTCAACCATTCGCTTGTTTCCTAACGCTCACAAGCGTTACTCACTAGGCCGCATGAGTGGAAAATACGCCGAGGTTGCCGACGCACTTGGTGGCTGGAGTGAGAGGGTTGAGAAGCCCGACGAAATCGTCCCTGCCGTAAAGAGGGCTGTGAAGTCGGTTCAATCTGGAAAGAGCGCCCTACTGGAAATCATCACAAAGCTTGAAACAGCAGTATCGAGGCCATAAGCTACCATACAACTCCAATTTTTAATTACATTGAGTCCGTATGCTTTAATCATTATATCAAAAAGACAAGATAATTCCAAATAATACTCCAATTTTCTGCCTAGCTAGCTTGTAGATCCAAATCGTTTACAACAGAGGACGGAAAAGAACCGAACAAGAAAAACTCCGTGGCACAATAAAGCTAGCTGGCTTTTACCCATCCTCCTTGTTTACTTCTAATTCACCATGTTTGCATTCAGCTAGTTAGCTGACTTATCTTCAGTTTATTTCAAGCCTCTTAATTGTGGCTAGGATGCGCATGTTAAAGACGGACCTACACTTCATTGCAAGCCTTCCTCAGGTATTTTCCAATCCAAAAACACCTCAAAAGGCATGATTATTGGTAGTGTTGGTTTGTCAAGGGGGTGTCTTCCAAAACGACATTTATTCCCCCTTCTCTCAAGGATGTAACGTCGACGACAGTACGGACATGTAAAATAGGTAATACCTAAATTGAAGAAGAAGGACCTCGAATGCACTATTTTACAAACAGGACATGTAAAAGTAAGGTTCAACCACTCAGTAGTCGTCCATAATAGCCATACCACTGCCGCTATTATGAATACTACTGTAAATATGATGAAGTTCAAGTCTTTTCCCCTAAATAAACTATTAAATTATAATTTAAAGTTTGGTAAAGTTTGGGAAATACCCTCTAGTTAAGCCGTATATTGATAGTATTTGCCTGTCTATGGTAAAAGCCTAAAGTTCTTCAAATCCTTCTTTGGAATAATAAATGCAAACTGCCCCTTCTACAAGTTCCTTTTCTTTGTATTTGTATAATGACCCAGTCGTAGATCGATTCTGCTATGAAATCATTTGATTTCTTTAAATCGATTATTTCTCTGGGCTGTCAGATTGTTGTGCCCAGAGCTAGCTAAATGTTTTGTATGGAACGATGTATTTCCTAGTGTACTGTGTGTTTTTCTATGAATTCTTCATCCAATTCTACGCCTAATCCGGGACTTTGGGGGATGTGAACATACCCCTCTTTGTCTATGGGGATGGGTTCAGTCAATATACTATCCCTTTGTTCAATGGTTACGATTGGTGGTTCATAGCCGAACTCGACGTATGGACAGTTAGGAGTCAACCCTATCAATTGTAGTGACGATGCTAACCCAAGACCGCAGATACTATGGGTGTGGGGTACAATCAACTTATCATAGGCTTCAGCCAGGATAGCGATCTTCTTGCCGTTGTGTATTCCTGCGCGAATAGTATCTGGTTGGACGATGTCAAAACAGCCTTTGTCAAAGAATTGTCGAAATCGGCGTAGACTTCTCTCTCCTTCGGCCCCCGTTATCATAAGGGTCTCCATCTTCGTCGTTAGCTCAGATATTCCATCCAAGTCTTCTCTGTGAAGGGGTTCTTCGAGCCAGAAAACATTCAGTTTCTCCATAGCTCTTGCCATCCTATACACAGTTCGGTGAGACCACACAGGCGGTACTCTGTGACCTGCCTGATTTGCGTCTACCATTATTTCCATGTCGTCTCCAACAGCATCTCTCACCGCTTTTATAACAGCCAAGTCCTTCATAGGGTCAGGGAAGTGGGCTCGTAGCTTTATGGCTTTAAACCCTTTATCGAGAAATGTCACAGCATCCTTAGCTCTTTCTTCAGGTTCTTTCAAGTTTATTGTAGCTGCATACGCTAAGACTTTATCTTGATATCCACCGAGGAGCTTGTAAATGGGTTTTCCGACTATTTTTCCAGCTATGTCTAAAAGAGCGATCTCTATGCCTGCAGGTAATCCGCGTATCGTTCTTGATAACCTTTCTATGTCAAAAGGGTCAATTTCCTGATGAACAAGGGAAGTCTTTACATAGTCAATGGTTCGTCTAGGTACTCCCTCAGATAACGCAATACCTGTTACACCTTCATCCGTAAACACCTGAATGAGTTGAGTTGGATAGGTACTGTATTGTCTCAATCCCCCAAGCCATCCAGGGCGTAGTCCAGGTTTTGGGAGGGGTAGTTTTAGCGAACTAAGAGTGACATCTACTAGTTTCATAAGTGATTACCTACACTCAAAAAAGAGGGGTTATCTTATATTTTAACTAACCAGTTTCAATTAACTAGTAGCTAACTAAAAAAAGTGGCGGGATGTGAATGATTATTCAACGATTTTCTCTACGTCGAGTCCCAGCTCCGTCGCTGTCTTCGATAGGGCTTCCCAATCTGGGTCGTCTAAGGGGATGCCTTCCTTTATCCGCGTCTCCATGGTTCTGTGTTCTATTTCACCGGGGACGAAGACTTCTTTAACCCCAGTCCTTGTGGGTGAGGCTTTGATGTAGTCTATTAGACGGTCAACTCGAGACGTATAGTCTTGGAGGGGCGTGAATCCTGAGGGGTCAATTGCCATGAATAGGTGGCCATACCTCTTGTTGTCGAAGCTACAGCCTGCACCAAGGCCTCCGGTTAAGGCATCGATGATGATTGCTAGACCGTAACCTTTGTAGGTTCCAAAGGGTAAGAGGGCGCCTCCTTCAAAGAAGTCCTTAGGATTGGTTGTAGGCTGACCTTCTTTGTCCAAGATCCAGCCTTCTGGGATGGGTTCTCCCCTCATTGCCATCACTGAAAGATGTCCGACTGCAACTTGGCTGGTAGCGATATCCCAAACTATGGGTGGATGCTTACCCGCGGGAACTGCAATGGCGATTGGGTTAACACCTAACACTCGTGACGCACCTCCCCATGCAGCCATACCTGGGTGGCAGCTACAGGTGACTATTCCAATCTTTCCCTTAAGGGCTGCCATCTCCGCATAATAATATAACGCTCCGATGTGGTCGTCCCCTTCTTTAGGATTGTAGGTTCCAACAGCACCGATTCCATAGGTATCAGCCTTACGCATAGCTGTTTCCATTGCTTTCTTACCCGTGACAAAACCGAAGCCCCTGTTATTATCCCACATAGCAGTAGTAGAGGCGTCCTTGATGACGATAATTGGTGCGTCAGGTACAATTTTTCCCTCTTTAACATTATTGATGTATCTTGGTATGGCTCTAACTCCGTGGGAGTCAACGCCTCGGAGGCTGGTTCTAACGAGGTTGTCGACGACTATCTCCGCTTCCTCTTGTGGTGTGCCAGCTGACATGAACATTTGTATGCAGAGTTCTTTTAATTTCTCAGCGTGGATAAGTTTCATTTCTCATCACCTTAACCATGATCTTACAATTTATTTAAGACTTTGTAGTACTCAAAAAAGAGCTGGGTAGCTGGCTCAACAAATGCATTCAAGGCTGACAGTCTTCATGATTGAGAAAATCTTGGATCTTTCGAGAGTTAAAACGTACAGTAGATGGACGAATAACATCATATTGATTCGATTAAAATGGGATGCCTCCAAATCTTATAAATTAGAGAAGGTTACTCCAATTCAATGCGGGAACTGATTACATGGACTTGGATAAAGCAATTATGGGTAGAAGAAGCATTCGAAAATTCCAATCTCGAGAGGTGCCACGAGAGTTAATTGAACAATCTCTTCAAGCCGCAATTTGTGCACCCTCTGCAAAGAATGGGCAACAGTGGCGATTCACCGTTCTTACGGGAGAAGCGAAGCAGAAGTTTACCACCTTCTTCCGAGAAACTCTAGACAGAATTTGTGAGGAAGCGGGCAAACAAGCTGCGGGCTCTGCATTTCACTCATGCAAATGCATGGAAGAAGCACCTGTAAACATCGTGGTGTGGAATACCAGTGAGAATAATTGGGAGACCGAAATACATAGCGTCGCAGCTGCGATCCAGAATTTCTTATTGAAAGCCTATTCATTGGGCTTGGGTACTTTATGGATTGGAGACATCTTCCATGCATATACCGAGACTATTGCGTACTTCAACAAGCCATGGAAGTTGACTGCTGTAATTGCTGTTGGTTGGCCTGACGAAAATCCCTCGCCGAGAAGAAGAAAACCACTGGAAGAAGTTACTGAATTTATTGTTAGCTAGCTATTAGCACCTTAAAATCAATAGTAAAACGTTATTCAATCGTGGAACTGGGTGTTGATACCGTGGTTTTCAATGTTTCAGGTATTGTTGTCATAATTGGTAGTCTTACGAACAGGTCTAGTCCAAGAGCTATCAGGAAGACATAGGCTGGGCCAATGGCCTCCCATATCAAGCCCCCTACGATGGGTGCGACGATGCTGGATATTCCACCGAAAAACCCAAGGAGGCCCCTCCATCGCCCAAGGTACGTGGATGGCACCAGTTCAGGTGTCATGGAACCGATAATCACGATACTGATCACACCTGTAAAGCCCCTCAATAATGAGGAGACCAGCAAGAGTTCGGGAGTGGGCGCAACAATAAGGACGATGCTAGCTAGACCCACGAGGGGTAGGAGGAGGTAAAAAACTTTTTTACGGCCCATTCTATCGGCGACTCTACCTATGGACGGGGCCAGCAAGATCTTCACCAAGATTCCGACAGTAGCCATGGCTCCGATGATAAGTTGGTCTGCACCCTTGACTTCGTTGGCAAAAAGAAACCAAAAAGGAGTTGTCATATTCGTGGTTAACATGGTTAGGGTATAGAATATGATAAACCTCTTGGCTGGTGAATTATGTCGGAGGATTTCAAAGGCACCGCCTAAAAAGCCAGAGCTCTCCTGTCCACCCGTTTCCTGTTGACTGCCTCTCGAAACCTCTTTCAGCTGGGTAAGTATGAAGAAGAAGAGAATGGAGTACGCAATAAATTGGAGCCAGTATAACGGTCTAATGCCTTCGGCACTGATACCTCCAAAAAACGTTATTAAAAACGCTGCTACCATGGGTGCAAGTAGAGAGGGTGTGGAACCTGTTCCCTCGCAGAGTGCTTTAGCCGTAGCCCTGCTTTCGCTTTTTAGTGAGAGATCACAGATTACGCTGCAATGAAATCTCATGGCGAGTCTGGCTAAAATGATGGCTGGGATGATCATCGTCCAGTTGGGTGCTAAAGCATATAATAGAGAGGAGATAGTCACCAGACCGCAGCCCAAAATAAAGAGTTTTCTTAAACTATATTTATCATGCATCAAACCGATGGGGATTGCGAGAAGGGTGCTTCCTAATCCTGCGAGGCTATTTACTGACCCAAGTTGAACAGGAGACGCTCCTAACTTACTGACGTAAATGTTAGCGTACTCTAAGGTCAGTTGATTAAAGAAACGGTTGAATACCCTCCTCGTAACTACTATTCTCCAGTTCCTCTTCTGCTGCTTCCACACAGACACAATCTCATGAATGCTTTTAAGAGCCATAGGACGACAACCCGAAGAGGAGATTTGAAATTAAACTCTGTATGACAGGGACTTTGTTAAATGTTTCTTAAGCTTTATTAACTTGAGAGAGAATGGTTGACGATAGCTAGAAAGATTATCTCAATCTCCTCCAGTATACGAAGTATCGATGTTCAATTGGATCAATATAATCTTCGGTAGTAGCTAGTGAGTATGTAAGGGTTTAGCTAGTTAGTCGGTTCTCATCAGTATATCCTTTATGATGACAACGTCTTCTTGGAATACCATCCCCTGAAGCGTAATACAGTTCGAGTAGGATAAAGCCAAATTTCTGAAACCTAAATCATAAATATCAAATACACATACAAAAACGAGTGATGTACTATGTCTGAAGTTGAGACAAAAATTCAAGAATGTATAGACGAAATTATGTCATATAGATCATACGCCCCATCAGAGGTTGATCGGATGGTAAACTCCTTGAAGGAGATCGCAAACTGTGTGAAGAACCCTACAGAGGAAAACGAAGCAAAAGCATTGACAAAGGTTACAGGGCTTTATCAAGAGGTTGCCTCATACTCAGGTTACATTCCAACCACAGCCAACAACCTCAAGACCATTAAAGAAGGGCTGGAAAAAGCCAAGTAATAGCGAAGAAAAAATTTTCTGTAATGTAAACACCTAACGCAATAGGGAGCTAAGTAAACGATAAACCTCTCAGCTTTTTTCTTAAAACTGTGTAAATCCAATGAAGTAGCTAAGCTTCTCCGCTGCGAAGTTAACTGACTCGCTCATTCAATAAGGTTATAGCTAGCTAACTAGCTAGGGTCAGTTTAAAAAAAGGGTTTTTATATGCAAATCGTGTATATTTTCTAACTTTTCGGAGAGATTGATTTTGGGCGGATACATCGGTAAAATTTTGAAGATAAATCTCACATCAGGAAAAATCAAAGAAGAAACTCATGGCGAAGCTTTCTACAGGAAATGGCTAGGTGGATATGGGCTTGGTTCCAGAATTCTCTACAACGATATTCCAGCTAACACCGACCCTTTAGAACCTGAAAACGTCGTTGGATTAACTACAGGTATCTTGACAGGAACTCTTGCCCCTTTCAGTGGGAGCTTCACAGCAGTCGGAAAGTCACCGTTAACAGGCACTTGGGGGGACTCCCGAGGAGGGGGATTCTTTGGTCCGGAACTGAAATACGCGGGATTTGACGCCGTTTTCTTCCATGGCCGATCTCAAAAACCGGTGTATCTTTGGATAAAAGACGGTGAAGCAGAGATAAGGGATGCGTCAGATGTTTGGGGAAGAAATGTCAACGACACTGAAGCAATTCTCAAAGAGAAGCATCAAGACAAAAGGGTACAAGTAGCCTGTATTGGGTCATCTGGGGAAAAACTCTCTTTAATATCGGCGATCATGACAGATGAAGGGCGTGCAGCGGGTCGACAAGGCTTAGCCGCGATTATGGGGTCAAAGAAGGTAAAGGCCATTGCGGTGAGGGGACGAGGAAGAATACCTGTGGAAGACATGGACCAAGTCTTGGACTTTCGAAAGAAAGTTCTGGATGCCATGAAGAAAAACCCCATGTACGATAGGTTTTGTAAGTATGGAACTACAGGTGGGACAGCAGCCTCAGCTATCAGCGGTGACTCTCCTGTGAAGAATTGGAGTGGTGTTGGTAGCGAGGACTTCCCCACGGCGGAAAAGATCGGTGGAGACAGCGTAATCAAGTATGATATAGGACCGTATGGTTGCTTTGGCTGTCCCGTCGCCTGCGGTGGCCTCCAAAGGGTTGAAAGCGGACCCTATACCGTTGAGGGACATAAACCCGAATACGAAACCCTTGCCGCCTTTGGCACAATGTGTCTCAACGACAACGTGGAATCAATCATTTACCTCAACCATCTGTGCAACAATTATGGTTTGGACACCATATCCGCCGGAGGCACCATCGCCTTCGCCATCGAGTGCTACGAGAAGGGCATTATATCGAAGGATGAAACAGACGGCATCGCGTTGAAATGGGGAAACCACAAGGCTATCGTTGAGATGACGGAGAAACTTGCCAAACGGGAAGGATTCGGAGACATCTTAGCCGACGGTGTAAAAGTAGCTGCAGAGAAGATTGGTAAAAGCTCCAAGAAATATGCAATACATGTTTGCGGTCAAGAGTTACCAATGCATGATCCCAGGGATGTCCATAATCCCTACAATAAAAAAAATGCCCTCATGTATGTCGCCGACGCTACGCCAGCCAGGCACACCCAAAGCCCCCATGACGGATTCGCCTTACAAGCTACAGGCATATGCAGTTTCGGGGGCTTCTTGGGACGCGGCGGCGAGGGCGTACCCCAACTCACCGATTTCATCAACGCCATCACAGGCTGGAGTATAACTACTTCGGACATGCGAGACATTGGCGACCGAATTGCCACGATGAGGCAGGCATTCAACATTCGAGACGGCTTAAAACCATCGGACTTCACATACCCCGATCGAGTCTTAGGAAAACCCCCACTGACGTCCGGACCATCGGCGGGTGTAACGATCGAGAAACAGGTCAATTTACAGGTCGAGGAATACTTCAAGTCCATGGACTGGGATCTCAAGACAGGAAAGCCGCGGAAAAAGAAGCTGATAGAGCTTGGATTAGAAGACGTAGCAAGCGACCTCTGGGGATAACTCTCCCCCCTCCCTCATCTTTTGTAAACCCTGATTTACATTTTTAATAACAAATCTGCTAGTTCATGACCTCTCTATAACGCTGGCTAACTAAAACTAGGTAGCTATATGAAAAAGGTAAAAAAGGGTGGAACGAGGTTACACTCATTACAAAATAGCTAGCTATTCACTTTTTCAAATGAAATTTTCACGAAATCCTTTATTCTCATTCCTTTTGCAACATCTCGAACATAACGGATTCTTCGTTCTTTCATTACATTTAAAATAATTAATGACGGGAGAACTGCTATTATTAAAAAAATCGGTAACCCGAAGAAGAATAATGCAAATACAATAACGTCCATTGGATTTGATGGAATTATTTGCTCGCCAATATAAACTAAAAGAAAGCGCGCGCGCGCTTCGTTCAAATCGATAGCTAGTTAGCTGCTTTGGTTTTTTAATGTAGGAGTTAACTATATGTTTAAACCGATGTCTCGAAGGTAGTTCCTGGCCTTTCGCTCACCCTTGATGTATTCTTCAGTTGGAGTCTGCATGTACCAGTCATACGCTTTCAACCCCGCTGCTAAAAATTCAGTCGGGTGTTCCCCGTAGATGTGCATTCGTTGATCTTGACGGACAGGTTGAAGGGGGTGATCCACGAGCCTTTCCTTACTAACTCTTTCGGAGAGTTCGACGAAGTCCTCCAGCCTGAGATTGGATTTAAGAGTGGCATCAGACGTCTCGATCACCCAATTCGTATGGGTGGGGGGGTTCGTCGCTCCAACCCTGAAGTTAAGTCCAAGTAGAGTACTCCTTATAGACGACAGGGCTACCCGCAACAGGTAGGGCTCCGACGTCATGTCGTAATAAATCCGGTTCCATCCCCATATCCCTGTATAGTAAATTTGATTCGTGTTCTTGCGAAGTGCCTTCTGGACGGCGAAGGACCGCCACTGCATCCCCTCAACATCACGTGAAGGCCCCTGAGGATGAACGACTTCTGCCTTTCTTGGCAGGAAATCACCTCCTGCGGAGGCTCCTCCTATCCCGATGATGGTGTCGCGATACACCAGCCAGTTGGCCAAACACCCCACCGTCGACTCGATCATACGGCCCTCCACACTCCCGCCCCAGGGGCCAGCCCCCGATCCCCCGCTTAACCCGAAACACCCTAACTCGTGATAGATTTGGGCCGCACCGATGAGTTCTTCCTCCACCATGAGGTCGGGTAGAATCGTGAAGAAGCCGCCGTCACTCGTCCGCAGCCCCCGCTCGGTATCCAATGGCGCCAGCATCGAGAACGCGTCCGTCAACACCGGATAATAGGCGATTGCTAACCCACTACGACCCGCCATCGCCAAGCCCTCCCGCACCTTCGCAACCGCCCGCCGCGCCGCGTACGCCCGCGAGGCCATCGTGTGGACCTCCCATCCATCGATCCGCGCATACATGAAGCCTTCAATCAGATCCACGCGCTCATGTCGCACCAGCTCCCGCACAATGATGGGCAGCGGGATCAGCGCGTCCGACCAGGGGCCGTGACCCGTCACATTGATGCCCGGGGGCCTGCGGTCCCCGATGTCCTGCGTCCGCCACACGCGTTGGTCGCGGCCCCTGCCAATCTTGATCTCGGACGGGTTTTCTCTCAACGCGTCTCGCACTTCGTCTTCGGTGAACGTGATCGTCCGGTGGGTGTGGGTGCAGTACACGCCCAGTTCGCCGAGGAGGTCAACCGCGGCTTGAAACAACGCGTCAGTATACGCGTCCTCCACCTCGTAGAACCGTTCGGGGCCTTCCTGTTGCAAGTCATGTCTCGCGATGAGTTCTTGCAGCTTTTTGAAGAGGGCGAGTCCCCACTCCTTGTCACTCAGTTTGCGTCCTGTACGCGCCCGTTCCGCAACCTCTAACAGACTGATCATCTTTCTTCTCACCTCAAACCATTAAGATGGGTCATTTAATGCGTTTCTAGAGTATCTATTCACTATTTTTATTTAAAACATACCCTCGAGGCCATATTTCCATGCGATGGTCAACATAACGACGATTTATCCAGACTGTGAAACAGTTTGTAAGTAGTTAGCTATCCAAGGAGGTGTTTCTTGTTGGGGGCTTGACTGGAAGAATTGTTGCAGCGGAAACGCACATACTGATCCCCAGAAAGATGAGAGTGGCGGAATAGTTACCTGTTAACTCGGTTAGGTATCCCCCAATCAGTGGGAGTAATCCGCCGCCAACCGCACCTGTGAAGAAGATGACTCCAAAGAGAGACGGCCCATACTTGGACCCAAAGTAGTCCGCTACGATCGCGGCGTACTGTTCTGGGAGACCCCCATAAGTCACACCGTAAAGGGTTGCCCACGCGTACAAGAGGGTGATGTTGGGCGGGATCATGGTTGATGCGAAGATCGAGACTGCAATTCCCGTGGCGCACACAAGTATTGTATGCTTTCTGCCAATCATGTCAGATACAATGCCGAAGATAAAGCTTCCAACCGCACTCATGACCCCTATTATGCCAAATGCGGATGATGCAAGTAACGGGTCGATCCCCAACCTAATGATATGTGGAACCACAAACGTGAGTAACGATATAATGCTGCCTACCGTAAAGAAGTAGGATACATTGATCAGCTTGTAAACGTCGGTCGCTACCGCCTCTCGCACCGTCCAATCATTCTTCGTTTCCAGTGCGATCTGACCTTGCAATGGCTTGCCACCATCCACCTCTAATCCGATCGACTGGGGGCTGTCACGGAATATTAGGTACCCTAGAAAGCACACAACCACTATGACCAGGGCTCCCAAAACGACGTATGTCAAACGCCAACCATAGGTGACTATCAACCAAGCAGCAAAAGGCACTAGAATCGCCTGTCCTAAGCTGATCCCGATGCTCGACCAGCCAATAGCCTTTCCTCTGTCCTTCAGGAAGAACTTCGCGAGAATCATGTTTGGAAGTATGTAAAGGATTGATGCTCCTGTGGCGGCTATCACGCCCCAAGTAACGTACAATTGCCACAATTCATTTACTAAGGATGAGAGGACGCCGCCAGAGCCCAGGAGGAGTCCACCTACGAGTATGGATTTCCTTCCACCAATCTTGTCCAATAATCTGCCGACGAACACCCCCGATACGCCATAAACCCAAAAGAATATCGTGACCACGCCAGCAGTCATTGCTTCCGTCCAACCGAATTGGGCTTGGAGGGGTACGAAGAATACACCCATTGAGTATCTTAAACCATACATGAACAAGTAGGTTAGAACACTCATGATGAAGATTATCCACCCGTAATAGATGGGGAGCCTTCGGTAGATAGTATCTCGGGGCATCTCATCTCCCGCTTTATCAGCCTTAATACTGCATCCAAAACTCAAACATGGGGGTTTCTAATAACTTTTAGCTAGTTACGCTAGATGGGGAAATAGCGCGCGCCATTTATGAGCTCGTTCATCTTGGAGGTGAATCCCATATAGTCTAATCTTCCATCCCTGAGAACAACTCTAACATGTTTTCTAGATAGATTCCAGTAGCTTGGAATCGTCGAGACGCGTTCTTGTAGAATCGTCGGGTTTCAGCATCGGATAGGGTTGAGCGGTCGATCAAGGTGTTTACGTCTCTTTGAGCTCGCGAGTAAGGGAGGCTTGATCCTGTAACTTCTGTAACTCCCCACTCAACTGGTCCAACTCGGCCATAGTATGCACGTTAGCCAACAGGTTCATCGCGTCTAAGGGTGTGGAAATGTTGCTCATCATCATGGAGGGTGCTTCTTTACTCCACTCCTTAATCAGTGCGTCGAACGTCTTCTGCAGTCGGGGATCTCTGAGTTTTGGTCGAAACCGCTTGTACAACCGTTCAATCTCCGCCAACAACAACCGCCGAAAACTCGGTGTAAGTCTCCCCATCCTGACCGTCAACCCCAAACAACCCACCCATTCACAGCCTATTAAACAACCATTTAGGGAAAGGGGGAGGGGCCTATCGATAACTAGCTTTCTTTTCTATATTCACCGTTAGGGTAGTTACTGCATCCATAGAACTCTCCATGTCTGCTTTTTAGCGGGTGTGTTTAATAGCAGTATTATCTTACTATTACTATCTATCTTGTTTATACGCACGCGTGTTCCTGAGCCCGCTTTCACCGGGTAACTATATTTCTTAGCATATCAAGGTCGTTCTGATGAACCTAAGCCATTGGCCCGGGTATTAGTCAGAAACGATGAACGGAACTGCACGCCCCAGCGGCCCTTTAGCCTGGTGAAAATCCAGAGGGTGTCAAACCCATTATACTCAGTACCATCCTCGTGCTGCCTCGACTGACGTATCGCCAGGTGTACCTTGTCGACACCGACCTGTACGGGATTAATCGACAGGCTGGCGGTGTGATGCCATCCTTCTTCGTCAAGCCGTCGGGTCACCTCTTCCTGAGCGGCTCGGAAATCGTCGGTAGTTTCCCACCATTGAAACCTGTTCTGTGCCAGTCGTAGATGTGGAAAATGCATCTCGACGAGTTGTGCCTCGGTATCACGAGCGTTGAAGGCGACACTCCAACGGCGAAATGAGGCCATTGCTTCCTTGGCTGAATCCTTCATAGGTACCTCCATCAACTATTAACCGGCTCCTTTTTAATGATAACGCGCATGCTACCATATCTCTCTATTAGTAAAGGATAGAATTACGTGCGCACTTTTATATTTACAGCGCGCGCTAGGCGATAATGAACCGCTAAAACAAGTATTAGTTAATCATGTTTAACGTGAAGTGAAGTTAGCTAACGTATTAGTGAAATACGAGCACTCTAGCATTAGCGCGCTACTGGCTGTCGATAAATATCGGCTAGCCAGCTAAAGACTTTTTATATCGTAAAGATATCTAATTCATAAATGTTGATATTGACGAAGACTTGATTGATTTATGTGAATAACTAACTTTTTATTCGGGAATAAAGGCTGGAGAGCTAAAATGGAGATCAAGATAGTTGAGCAGTTGCCCGTAAACGTCCTTAAGGATCTGCGACTGCGTTCTCGAAGCGGACGAGTTGAACGGCTTTATGCCGTACTCCAAGAGCGTATGACTAGGACACAGAAGAGCTGGGGCAGCAACCTCACGGTACTCGAAGACCCGTCTACGGCTCAACTGCCCTTTGTGCTTCGCCGCGCTAAAGCGTTCGAGAAGGTTCTTTTAGAGATGCCTATCGACATCGAAGAAGACGACCTCATTGTCGGAAATACTGTGGAGGACGGAGTTATCATCCGTGTCGGTCGGCCTAAGTACGCAACGGAAGAAGAGCGAGAAGCTTACGAAAGTTCCCTCACCGGTACTCAACGGAGTCAGTTAGAGACGGGTTTAGCCCACAAGACGCCGTACTACTCGGATGTTCTAGAGAAGGGGCTTTTGGGCGTCATCGCTCAAATTGACGCTAAGATCGTCGAGATCGCCAGTCGCCAGTCATCCGAAGAGCGAGATGCAAAGGTGGCCCTATTCCAGGCGATGCGCCTTGAATGCCAGGCGGTTATCGCGATGGCTAACCGGTATGGCGATTTAGCCCAAACGCTTTCAATCAGGGCCAGCAGCCCTCAGCGGCGTGACGAGCTTCTTAAGATAGCCGAGGTCTGTCGTCGCGTGCCCGAGTTCCCCGCTTCGACGTTCCACGAGGCAGTGCAGTCCTTCTGGTTCATCCATCATGCTTTCCGCGCCTCAGGAACCGGAATTTCCTTGGGCCGCATCGACCAATTCCTCTATCCCCATTTAAAGAGGGAGTTAGATGAAGGAGAGATCACCTTGGAGGAGGCGCAAGAGGCTATCGACTGCCTTTGGCTTCGCTTCAACGACCGCGCCCAGATATGCCGGGAATACTTTTTCTCGGATACTGCTGAAAACCTGCGTAAGAAGCTCGTGCCATCGGGTACAGGGGGAGATCTGGAGACGCCTGGCCACCGCACTCGTCCCTTTTCCGAAGCTGACCGCGCATCAAACCACATGGGGCAGAACCTCCTTCTCAGCGGCATTCGACCCGACGGATCCGATGGGACAAACGAACTCACCTATGTCTGTCTCAATGCCTTGGAGAAGTTCGCCTTAACTCAACCGGTTGTTTCCGTGCGTCTCCACAAAACGTCACCCCACGACTTGATAATTCGAGTGGCGGAAGTCCTCAAGAAAGGGGGAGGTCAGCCCTTCATCGACAACGATGACGTTCTCATTCAAGGCTACTTTGATCTGGGGGTGCCCCTTGAAGACGCCCGCGACTACGCAAACTCCAACTGCTGGGAGACCATGATCCAGGGCAAGTCCGACCAGGAGCTGATTCGGGGCATAAATTTCCTCTTGTGGCTTGAACTAGCCCTGAATAGAGGGGTCTCACGAGTTAACGGCAGCCAAGTAGGCTTGGACACTGGAGACCCCCAGAAATTCGAGGCTTTCCAGGGATTGATGGACGCTTGGAAGGCCCAGACGGACTACCAGCTCCAGCAAGCCATCGATTACATTGGAGGGGGCGTCGTGAACGGAACGCTTGAGCACAGCGGCCACGGCAAATACTGTTATAACCCGTTGCTCTCAGCCCTCACTCGCGACTGCATCGAAAACGAGAAGGATTTGATCCGGGGAGGCGCCCGCTACACGATCTGGCACGTAATGGGAGAGGCCCTTGCAAACTCCATCGACGCCATGGCGGCCGTCAAGAAGATGGTGTTCGAGGACAAGACGGTGACAATGGAGGAGCTGCTGACCGCGCTCGAAGCTGACTGGGAGGGCTTCGAAAACCTCCGCCGACGAATAGTATCCAAGATACCCAAGTTCGCCAACGACGATGACTACGCTGACGACATCGGACGGGAGATGATGGACTACTTCTTGGACAGAAGTCGGTTCCACGCAAAGAGGTATCCGACGATCATCTTCCCATGCTCCGTAGGCACATTCTCCTGGTACTTCCAGATTGGGATGGAGGTGGGGGCGACGCCGGACGGACGTCACTCTCGCAAGGCCGTGGCAGCCAATTTATCTCCAGTGGTTGGAGCAGCCGGTTCGGGGCCTACGGCGGCGATACATTCCTACGTGAAGATGCGCGTTGGAGACTTGGCTGCGGGGGCGCCGATAGACTTACGCTTCTCCAAGGGTAGCCTGAAGGGCGAAGCAGGCACACAGCGGCTGGCAGGCTTCATCAAGGCGTTCATCGCGTTAGGGGGAAATATGTTAACGCTGTCGTTGACCGATGTCGAGGAATTGAAGCGGGCGATGAAGGAACCGGAGAAGTACAGGCATCTACGGGTTCGGGTGGGAGGGTGGACAGCGTATTGGGTAACGCTGAACGAAGAGTATCAACGCCTCCATATTCAAAGGGTTGAGCATGGGTTGGTTTGACGGGTCCGTGAACCCAACCCAACGTTTTTTCCGAAGCATTGTGGCGTAGTCCCTTAGCGAGCTGTTAAATCTAAACCAAACAGCACGATGTAAAGCCAGTTGAGGGATCTTAGGGAGACTTATACGCATGTGATCCGTAGCAATATGCCTTCAGCAAACTAACGATCACTCTTTTTTTTCAAATGATTTCTTATGCGTGTTAAAGGCAGGAAACTAATAAGCGATGTTATGCTCAACATTGTGAAGGACGGGGTGAAGCCATAGGTATCAATCATGGTGCCCAGTAGGGGTGGGATGACAGCGCCTACTATGAAACTGGTGCTAAGATTGATACCGATCATTGTTCTGAGGAACTCTTCTGGCGTTATATCTGAGAGATAGGCGTCGGTGGTAGCTAGTAAGCCAAAGGTCGAGAAGCCAGACAACGTGCAGGCAAGATAGAGAGGCACCCCCTGCGTCACTGTTATCAAGAAGAGAGAAAATGCGTTGAGCGTTATTAGCGTGAAGACCGTTTTTTTCCTTCCGAAGAGGTCGGATAATCGACCGCATATGGGTCCACTGAAGATCCCCGCTATTTGAAGGGTGGAGAAGAGAAGAATTGCCTCACTATAGGTCACCCCCTTACCCTCAGTGAAGTATTGCGTTCCAAAGGCGTTCAAACCTCTATATCCTACTATGAAGATGGAACTCGTCAATATCAGAAGAAGCGCTGGCCCATATGTCTTCGTCACTCTCTCTTTTGGAGGTGTTAACACGGGTTTTGAGTCATTCAGATAGAACCAGAGGAGGGGCGTCAGCAGAAATCCCAGAAAGGACAGGGCTAAAAAGGCGGATTTCCAGCCATATGATAAGACGATGGCACCAATTACCAATGGGGAGATAAAGGAGCCTATGGCGCCTCCCGCCTGGTGATACCCCATGACCTGGCCTCTCTTTTCTGCGTAAGTATCAGCCAGAAACGATATTCCTAAAGGATGATAGGTACTCCCTCCAACCCCAGCCAGAAACAGCAATAAAGCAAAAACCCAAATATTAAAGGAATACGTAAAGACCAAGCCTATCAACATGAGGACCAAGGAATTGAAAATCAATCCTAGACTCATCAACAATTTCCGGCCGAAGCGGTTAGAAAGATTACCAAAAGGTGCTTGGAATAAGGCATAGGAGAAACTGAAGCAGGCTACAAGTACTCCAACCGAAAAGTGAGACAGATCATATTCAATTGTTATTTTAGGAATTGCCACTGGAAGAAGTAACTGATAGACATGATTTAAAGCGTGTGTCATACAGATAAGGATTAAAGACGAACTCTTAGCCATATCAAAGTCTTCTTAATGGGAGATGTGTAATGACAGTGCTTTTGTATTTGCTTGTCCTATATAACCTTTAATTGGTCGTACCTTGGGTAAAATCAGCCATCGTCGTCTAGTCTACGATACACAATAACAGTTCTTATATCGTGGGATTACCAAGCTCTTCTCAACTTATCCTCATGACTCCATGTAGCTAGCTGTTTTGAATTTACAAATGTCTAACAGAAAATGCCTACCAAGTGCAAATTCTAGAAATTAAGTGGGGTACGTTAGCATTGATAGCTAGCAAGCTAGACCAATACTGTAAGCACAGGTAGACGAACCTCTCCCATTTTTCCTCGTGTAAAAAACGATAAAATGAAAAAAAATTTTCTGGGAAGGACAGTAAATCGCGGCGTATTTCGTCTAAAGCGCCTAAAAAACGGCTCGTTGCACAGGGAAATGACGTGGTTATTGCATGCATTATGCCTTGTAAAATCCGTCTGAACGGCCTGAGAACGTCTCTAGGGTCCGTGGGCCCCATACGTCAACCTAGTGAATACCATGATGAGACGGGTCGACATAGGTATCGCAGGTTCATGGACCACGGCCTCGTCGATTGCTTCGAGCCATGCCGATGGTAACCCAAATCAGTCAAAGCTAGCATAATGCTCAATGAAAGGCAAATGTGATATTCTATTTTCCAAACAATGTAGTGTGAGCTAGCTAACTTTTTTATTCTCTCAAATGAGTCCTTCCAAAAGATAATGATAAAACTTAATAGCTTTACTTTGAAGAGTTATGCTTATTGTTGAGGGAGAATCGGGTACATCAGATGTATCAGGAGGACAACAGCGTGACAAGTATTGTATGGGAAGATAGATTCTCTGTGGGAATAGCTCTAATCGATGAACAGCATAAAATGCTAATACAACGGTTAAATGACCTCTCCAAAGCCATCGAGATGAATCAAAGTGTCAGAGAAATTGTGAGGGTTCTGGGCTTTCTAATTGAGTATACAAATTTCCATTTCTCAATAGAAGAGAAGCACATGATAGAGAACGACTATCCTGGACTAAATCATCATAGGACACAACACGAGGAATTCAAGACGACCCTAAATCACCTGACTGAAGACTTTGAGGAAGAAGGCGCAACAAAAGCACTTGCTGATTCCATCAACGTCTTTTTGACTAACTGGCTTGTTACACATTTTCAAGAAGTTGACATCGAATTCGGTAAATTCTTAATCGAAAAAGGACTCTTGCTTAGCTAGCACGCGTTATTCAATCTAATTATTTACTTGCCTTAGCGAGTTCACTACCGAGGGCTCTGCATTTGTCCAGCACCGTCTGGTTCGGGGCTCCGCGAGACTCGACGGATTCCCCAACCTGGGTACCAACTCGGCTGAAGAGGCTTAGCGCCTCCCTGACTCGCCCCCCTCCACCATGACTGTAGAACACGACGTATGGCTTTCCCTGATACCCGGGTTCGTTCCGATGTATGTACCAGTCGTCCATGAAGGTCTTTAAGGTTCCCGCAAGATAGCTGAAATAGTCTGGGGTGCCGAAGGCGACACAATCGTACAGAGGGTATTCCTCTATTGGATATCGCTCGTCATTGGCGTTGTGGAGGGTCACCTCGCAGCCCTCCGATCTGAGGCCTTCCGCTATCTCTTCAGCCATCGTACCGGTGTTGCCATGCTGCTGCGAGTGATACAATACCAGTGCTTTCGTCATTTTAACCACCCCCATTTATTCGACCTCTACCTTATTTACCTTTTTTTATAGCGCGCGCGTGCTATCCTGAAGATGATGATTTCTCTTCAACCAGAGGGCAAAATCAGCGAAGGATGTGAGGGGTTCATCGTGGTGGGGTGAGGATACTCACCTAAAA
>JAOZHB010000127.1 GCA_026015035.1 Candidatus Bathyarchaeota archaeon
GACGTCATCTTCCCCTGCCTCCAGACCCAGGTCGATGCCGCGAACCAACGGGGCCTCAAATTCATCAAGCACACCGACGGTAACATCAACCCCTTCCTCACCGAGTTAGCCGACATCCTGGACGGCCTCCACTCCCTCGACCCCTCAGCCGGCGTCGACATCCGCCAAGTGAAGGAAAAGTACGGGGACAAGCTGATCCTGATCGGCAACGTGTCCGTGGACCACCTAGCCCTAAGCAGTAAAACCGATGTGATAGAGGAGACCAAGAGGTGCATCCGAGACGCCTCCCCCGGCGGAGGCCACATCCTCTCCTCAAGCAACTCCTGGGCCGCGGGCGCCAAACTCGAAAACTGCCTTGCCATGGTCGAAACAGCAAAACAATACGGCGTCTACCCCATAAACATCTAAACAATCCTAGTTTAGTCACCGCCAGCTGGATTAGAGAGATTTAGGATGGTCTGGAATGAGTGCCTCTAAGGTTTTGATGATTCAAAATGATGAGATCGAGACGTTTGGTCTGTATGAGAAGTATCTGAAGGAGAGAGAGATAGAATACCGAATTCTTTATGCATATAGACTCCAACATCATGAGTCCTTTCCGTCTGTAGAGAACTACGATGCCTTTATTATTGGACCTACACCCATATCCGCCAATAACATCGATAAACACGTTTTCCTGATGAAGGAGTGGGAGTACCTAGTCGAGATAATTGAGAGCGGGACGCCCTGTCTAGGTGTGTGTTGTGGGGCACAGTTGCTGGCTAAATATCTTGGCGCTGATGTTGGAAGAAGCCCTGAAAGGGAAATTGGGATTTATGTGGTGAGACTTACTAGAGATGGGGAAGCAGACCCCCTTTTTACAGGCTTTCCTTCAGAGTTCCCTGTATTCCACTGGCATGGCGATATGTTTGAGGTACCCCATGGTGGGAGACTGCTTGCAGAGGGAAAGCCTTGTCCCATCCAAGCCTTTGGCTGGGGAAAGGTGAGAGGAATCTTATTCCATCTAGAGATGGAAGTAGGCACTACCGAACGATGGGTCAACGCCTATCAAACCGAGTTGGATGAAGTCGGTAAGACGATGAGAAAGGTATTGGAGGAATGTAAAGAGAGAGAACCAGAGATGAAACGATTGGCGTACCTGTTGATGGATAACTTCCTCCATATCATAAATGAGCACTCGGTGTAGTTAGCTAGTTATTATATTTAAACTAAATAGCGCGCGCACGCTAATTCTTCAAGAATTTGATATCGTACTTCAAGCTGTCTAAACTTTGTTGAATATTCATCTTCTAAAGCCCTCTTCAGTTTCAGATGTTGCCTTAAGAAGATGTAGGCGGATTCGATATGCTCCACATCTACTATTAACAGAGCGGCGCTTTGGGCATTAAAATTTAAGCCTAACCCAAATCTCCAGAGGAAGAGAAAGAATACTAGAGAGCGGGCGCGCGCGCGCTTTTTCAATAGGACTCCCTGTATAGGGGGCGTCTAGGTTAGAGGGATGTGAGCCCGTCGAATTGGCGTGCTCCAATGTTTCATCCATGCTCATATCCTTTCTCCCTAATGTCAACATAACTAGCTAGTGGGTTCTGGGATTTAAGAGTTCAAACAAAAGAAAAGAGAGAATGAGTTAGGTGTTGACGGTGGTTTGTTCTCGTTGCTTCATGACGTTATAGAGGTATTCAATACTATCATATTGAGCGCGCGCGTTTTACACCCTCTTCTAACTAGCTGAAAACTATTATCAAACCTTAATTGTTTACGCACTGAATAGAAACAACTCTAACAAACAGTAAAAAGTTCAGTAAAAAATGTAAATCCTAAACATCTATCTAGCCTATGCACAGGCCTATGGGGCGTGCTTACTTACGCTCTGTTTTTAAGCCCAGACATCCTTCTACCTCCCGTCGAATCCACAAGTCAAAGGAAGCTCCCCCTAAACCCAACGGAAACGGAAGGATCTCCATGTCGACCGTGTTGAAGGTGAATCCCAACCAACCAAGCCCCCACGCCATAGCCCAGGCAGTGGACGTCATTAGAGCAGGTGGGTTGATAGCGTATCCGACCGACACGGTGTACGGGCTGGGAACGAATGCCTTGAACTCCCAAGCCGTCCGCAGGATCTTTTCGGTGAAGCGGCGACCTTGGGATCAGCCTCTACCGGTAGCGGTGTCTGGGAGAACGATGGCAGCGGGCGTGGCCTACGTCGACGAACGGGCTGCCCGATTAATCGACCAGTTTTGGCCCGGCGCCTTGACCCTCGTGCTGCCAAAGAAACCCCCCTTACCCCTCGTGGTGACGGGAGGACACGCTGGCGTCGGGGTACGCGCCCCAAACCACCAGGTACCCCTCACCATCCTCACGTCAGCCCAAGTACCCCTCGTCGCGACGAGCGCCAACAAGCACGGCTGCCCACCATGCGTTGACGCCCAAGGGGTGCTCAACCACTTTGACGGGGAAATCGACCTCGTCCTTGATGGGGGCACATGTAACACCACAGTCTCCACGGTTCTCGACTTGACAGGGGAAACGCCAGTTATTCGTCGACAGGGCTCAGTAACTAGAAAACGAATCGAGGACGCACTGTGCCTGACCGAAGACACCCCGTCAGTCCTCGAGTAACCTGGCAAGCTTTCTTCTCAGGGTTCCTTCGATGTCGACGGTAATCAGGTGCTTTTTCAACTCATCGATGCTCTCGGTGGGCGTGGGGTTGACGCCGTAGAGGATGCCCAGATAGACGCTGGCAAAGTCCCCGACATACAACGTTGAGAGCATCCGTGCCAGCTTACCCCGCCCCCTCGACCAGATCTCCACCACGGCGGCCGCGCCGTCATTGAAGATCCGTTCCTTAGTGACCTCAATCATCTTCCGGATCTCAGGCGGCTCCCCCTTGTCCCGGATGAGCACGACACCGAACTTCTTCGTCAAATTCCGCTGTCTCGCCCATCCCACCACGGTATTATGCCGTAGCTCCGGAAAAAGCTCAATGGTCGTCGGCGTCTTACTGTTTTCGTTGAACTGGGTCTTCATTCGACGGGCCACGCTCCCATAAAACCCGAAGCCCGAGATGAGGGGGATGATGCCTTGTAAGCCGATCGCGATCTTCTTCGCCAAGTTGTCGGAAAGGGGTCGCTCCGGCGTTATTTCCTCTCGAACCTCCTTCAAGACAGCGAGGGCCTCCTCGATCTCTCCACCCATCGATGGCAGAATCCCGAGAGCGTCCAGGGCAGCGACGAGGGAGAAAAAGATGTAGGGGACCGCGCTTCTCGGTGGATAACCGCCGGGGATGGCGACGAGGGGCAGCCCCAACTTTTCACTGAATTCCTGTAAGACGCCATTCGAGCTGATCCCGATGACCATGCACTGCCTCTCCACCGCCTCCAACAAACAGCTCAACGTCTCTTCCGTGTTGCCTGAATAACTCGTGGCAAACACCAAAGTTTCTTCATCAACGTAGGCCGGAAGGGTGTACCCTCGACAGACCTCCACTGGAATCAGCAGCGAGGCCCGCAGCCAGTCCTTTAAGAGGTTCCCTCCAATGGCTGAGCCTCCCATCCCCGCGATCACGATCTGTTTGGGCACCCCATATCGAAGCACTCGACTGTTCGAAATCCGAACTCTTTGAGGGATTTGAAGGTCCTTCGCCAAGTTGATGGCTGTTTCACAGTGTTCGGGAAACTTCGCCAGGATGGCGCACATGCCGTCCCGGTCGATCCGACGCACCCGCTCCACGTCGTCGAGAAGTGCACTCATGTCTATTCTCTCTAAGAACGCGCTCATTTATATGTGGCGTCATTTAAATGATGTGGTGTCTCCGTAATGGGTTCCATCCCTCTTCAGCTTTTCCGTTTCTCCCCCCTCCACGGACGCTAGCCTGATGCAACGTTCTTGAGCTGGATACCTTTATTATCCGGTTGCCGCAGTCTATTCGTGACGCTTCATGACGCCCGTTCAAAAGACGCCGTCCCTTACCTTGGTCCTTCCCGCGTCCTTAGTCTCTGACACGCCCCATTTACGGGAAAAAACCTTGAAGATCGGCCTCATCGGACGGGCCGCCGCCATCTTCCGCGTGAACGAAATCGTCGTGTATCCCGACCTCCCGGGTCAAGGTCAGTCCCAGGGGTCGGCTTTCATGGAGACCATCCTCTCCTACATGGAGACTCCTCAATACCTGCGGCGTCACCTCTTTCCCCTTCAGAAATCCCTTCAATACGTCGGCGTGCTTCCTCCCCTGAGGACGCTCCATCACCCCCTTCGCAAGCGGGTGGCGGATTTGCGGGTAGGCCACTTCCGAGAGGGTGTGGTGGTGCGGTCCAACAAAGCGCGGTCCCTCGTCGAGGTGGGCGTTGAACGCCTCGCCGTGCTCCGGGGTAAACGGCTTCCCCCGAAATCTCGGGTGACCACGAAAATCATCGGTGTCAACCACGGCGTCCCGGAGATTTCTCTGGCTAAACGTGAAGAGATAAACATATATTGGGGCTTTGGCGTTAGTGTCTCAAACCTCACGCTTGGAAGACTGATTCAACGAGGCCGATATGACCTCGTGATCATGACGTCGCGGCATGGACAGCCAGTAAACGACGTCCTGGAAGAGGTCGAGAAGCGGTGGCGGACCGCTCGAAGCGTGGTCGTGGCCTTCGGCTCCCCAAGAGAGGGCTTGAGGGACATCCTACGCAGAGAACACATCCAAATACGCGATGTCGCCGACGTGGTCGTGAACACGATTCCCCGACAGGGAACGGAGACCATTCGAACGGAAGAAGCCGTGTACGCCACCCTCGCAATATTCAACCTGATAAAATGACGCTGGGAGACAATGGGACATGGGTAGACGAAGAACGAAGGCCCCGAGACGGGGATCCCTCGCCTATTTACCGAGAAAACGGTCTAAACACCCGACGGGACGAATACGGTACTGGCCCGACGTGAACCTCGAGTCGCCCAGGCTAATCGGATTCTCCGGCTACAAAGTCGGGATGAATTACATTTACCTCCTCGATGAGAAGCGGGGCTCCCCCAACTACGGACAGGAGATCATCGCGCCCGTCACCATCGTGGAGACCCCGCCTCTCCTCGTCTGCGGCGTCAGAGCCTACGCTCCCACCGCCAACGGCGTAAAAGCCTTCGGAGAGGCGTGGGCGAAAGAGCTTCCACGGGACGTGGAACGATCCCCCTCAAAACCCAAGAGCCACCCCACCTCCATAACGGAGATCGAAGCCGCCCTCCCCGAGGTCTCGGCGTTAAGGGCGATTACTTTCACCCAGCCCCGCCTGGCCAACGTGCCTCAGAAAAAACCTGAGGTCTTTGAAGTGCAGGTCGGAGGAGGCACGACGAAGGACCAACTACAATATCTCACCGGCATCTTGGGAACAGAAGTCAAAGCCTCAGATGTCCTCACAGAAGGACAATTCATCGACGTCATCGGCGTGACGAAGGGCAAGGGCATTCAAGGCCCCGTGAAACGGTGGGGCGTGAAAAAACGCCATCACAAGGCCCGCAAGACCGTTCGGGGCGTCGCAACCCTCGGCCCCTGGAGCCCGAGCTACGTCATGTACACGGTGCCCCGCGCGGGCCAGATGGGCTATCACCAGCGAACAGAGCGAAACAAACGCATCATGAAAATCAGCGAGGACGCTGGAGACGTCAATCCGGCAGGCGGCTTTCCCCACTACGGCCTCGTGAAGGGCCCGTATCTCCTTGTGAAGGGAAGCCTTCCCGGTCCCCCAAAACGCATGCTGAAGATGCGGTACGCAGATCACCCACCCGCCCACGCCGGAGATGAACAGGTAAACATAACCTACATCAGCAACCAAGCCACGAACACCCCGTAGCAGAAGGGAGAAGAGATTCATGACAGTCATTCAAGCCTACGATTTAACGGGAAACCCGACAGACAAAATCGAGTTACCCAAAGTATTCGAGACCCCCATCCGACCCGACGTGGTGAAGAGGGCCGTGCTGACCCAGCAATCCCATCGCCTTCAACCCCAGGGCCGTGACCCCATGGCCGGGAAGAGGACTTCCGCCGAGTCCCTGGGCACGGGATTAGGCATCGCCCGGATGGCCAGGGTGAAGGGCAGTGCCCACCCGCGGGCGCGGCAGGCAGCGTTCATTCCCCACGCGGTTGGGGGACGACGTACACACCCACCGAGGGCGGAAAAACGGATCTACAAGAAGATTAACACCAAGGAACGACGACTCGCCATTCGATCCGCCATCGCCGCCACGGCCCAAAAGAGCCTCGTCGCTTCCCGAGGCCACCTCGTCGACGAGGTCCCAAGTCTACCCTTAGTCGTCTCCGACGACCTTCAGGACATCCAGACGTCCAAAGAGGCGAAGAACGTCTTCACCCAGCTAGGGCTCCTACCCGACGTGTTACGAGTGAAAAAGAGCCTCAAAATCCGGGCTGGAAAGGGCAAGATGCGGGGTCGACGAAGACGCCACGGCGTCGGACCCCTCTTCGTCATCGACGAAGATCGAGGTATCAGGAAGGCGGTGAACAACTTTTTAGGCATCGACGTGATGCCCGTCAGTGACCTCAACGCAGAAACGCTCGCCCCTGGGACCAGCCTCGGCAGATTAACGGTTTGGTCGGCTTCAGCCTTCAGAAAACTCGACGAAGTATTCAGCTAACAGGAAAGGGAAACACGGAATGAAAAGCGAAGACGTGATCTTGTATCCTTTGATGACGGAAGACGCGGTGGCCCTCATCGAACAGGATAACAAGCTAACCTTCATCGTCTCCTTAAAGGCCAACAAGACCGCGATCAAACGGGCCTTCGAAGAGCTATATGAAGCCGAGGTCGCCCGCGTCAACACGCTAATCACAACGAAGGGCCAGAAAAAGGCCTACGTGAAACTCACCTCCGAGTACCGGGCGTCAGACCTCGCCATCAAACTCGGCATATTCTAAATTTTCTAAATTAAGTTTAAGGAGAGATTAATCCATGGGGAAAAGAATTAGAGTGCAACGACGGGGCCGCGGCAGCTCAACCTTCAAGGGCTCGACGCACAAGCGGGTGGCGCCAAGCCGATACACCCCTCTAAGCAAGACCGAGGGGGATGAACCGAAACGCGCCGTCGTCGAAGAATTACTTCATGAACCCGGTCGCGGATCCCCCTTAATCAAAGCAAGGGCGGACCGAGGGGTCTTTCACTTGGTAGCCCCTGAAGGTGTATCCGTGGGACAGGAGCTCCAATTTGGGGAAAACGCCTCCATCGCCACGGGCAACTTTCTGCCCCTGAGCGAGATCCCCTCCGGCACTTATGTCTGCAATCTCGAATTGTCTCCCGGCGACGGCGGTAAAATCGCGAAGTCCTCCGGAACCTACGCCACCGTGGTGGCTCAGACACCGGAAGGCATCCAAGTCAGACTTCCTTCCAAAAAATCGGTCTACCTGAACCCCAAGTGCCGTGCCACCATCGGCGTCGTCTCGGGCTCCGGCAGAACCGGCAAGCCCTTCGCCAAAGCAGGAAAGCGGGCAAAATGGATGAAGTCAAAGGGCAAGGTTTACCCCCGAAGTAAGGGCGTGGCCATGGTTCCGGCCTCCCACCCCCACGGCGGCGGTGCCCACAAATCTTCGTCGCTGCGGCCGACGACGGTTTCTAGGACGGCTCCTCCAGGACAAAAGGTGGGGTTGATCGCAGCTCGACAGAGTGGGCGCAAGCAACGGCGACGATGATCCCCTCGATTCTACTACCCGCTCCAGCACTTTTACCGGACGCGAACCTTTTTATCACACCGAAGCCACAAGAGTGGCGAGCAGCCACTTACTTTTTTTAACAGGGGAGGGCCTTGGCGGAGGCAGTGAATAAAATAGAAGACGTCCCTGGAGTGGGCCTAGCGACGGCTCAGAAACTTCGTGCCGCAGGATTCCACACCCTCGAATCCATCGCCGTCGCCTCCGGTAGAGAGCTGGCTGAGATGGCGGGACTCACCGAGGAGCGGGCGCGGGAGTTCTCGAAGAGAGCGCGGGAGATGCTTAACCTCAATTTTCTAACGGCTGAAGAACTCCTCACTCGTCGTCAGAACATCGCGAGGTTGACGACCGGCTGCAAGTCCTTGGACGATCTCCTCGGGGGCGGAGTGGAGACCCAGGGCATACTTGAATTAATTGGGCAGTATGGTGTGGGAAAGACCCAGATCTGCCTCGCCCTCTGCGTGTTTGTCCAGCAGCCCGTGGAGATGGGGGGCCTGGAGGGATCCGCCTTATACCTCGACACGGAGGGCACATTTCGACCCGAACGAATCATCGAGATCGCGCGTGGACGAGAGATTCCCACGGAAACCATCCTCAAAAACATCATTGTGGCTCGAGCGTTTAACAGCGACCATCAAGTCCTGATTGCAGAAAAACTTGACGAGATCATTCAAGAAAAAAACATCAAACTCGTAATCGTGGACTCCATCATCAGCCACTTTCGCGCGGAGTACTTGGGGCGGGAGTCCCTTCCCACACGCCAGCAACGACTGAACCAGCACCTGCACAAGCTCCTCCGGATGGCTGAAGTCTTTAACATCCCCGTGGTCGTGACCAACCAAGTCGTAGCGTCTCCCGACGCCTTCTTCGGGCCGCCCAACAAGCCCGCGGGTGGACACATCCTCGCCCACCTCAGCACCAACCGCGTCTTCCTGCGAAAAGGCAAGAGGTACACCCGGATCGCGCGGATCATTGACAGCCCCTATCTTCCCGAAGGCGAATGCATCTTCAAAATCACCGAGAAAGGCGTCGAGGACGTCCCCCCATAAGTCACCCCACTCAGTGGACAAAAACTTATATAAACGGATGGAGCAAGGGTAAGACATGCCAAAAGAACAAACCTATCGGGGTTTCACAATCGAAGAGCTGCAACAAATGTCGATGGACGACTTCATACGCGTCCTCCCCTCACGACAGAGACGATCTATGCTCCGGGGACTACCCAACGAACAGCGAATCTTCATCGAAAAACTGAGGAAGGCGAAGCAGACAACAGAAAAAGGGGAGAAACCGGTAATTAAAACCCATTGCAGGGACGTTGTAATCCTCCCCGAAATGGTCGGCGTGACCATCCTCCTCTACAACGGCAGAGTTTTTTCACCCATCGAGATCACGCTTAACAAAGTCGGACACTTCTTAGGCGAATACATCATCACTAACAAGCGCGTGGTTCATGGAACCCCAGGCATCGGCGCGTCCAAGTCGAGCATGTACGTGCCTTTGAAGTAAGCATCCAACCCACCTAACAAAACAAAGGTCCACGTGACGGACTGGACAGCAAAAAGCGAACTCGACACAGATCCCCGTGTTCTAGCTTCTTTTCACTATGTACACTCTGTTGACGTGAACGCGGTTCCTAAAAACGCGGAATCTAGCTTCAAGGTAACGTCTACTTCGTTCCCCACGCAGTCCCTTTTCTTCCTAGCTCCTTCGAGGAACACGAGGCTTCAAAAACTGTCCATGTCCTTTAAGTAGCCATTGCTCCTCAACCATGCAACCTGGTTTCGCCTGTAGCGATACGTGATGTCCCCTCGTTTATCTGACTGGAATTCCCAGGGTGAGACGAGGACCACGTCGTTGACCCGTATCCACGTCCTCCGCTTCATCTTGCCTCTGATTCTGCAGAGCCGTGTAAACCCGTCGAAACATCGAACCATGATCCGATCGTAGCCAAGCAGCTTTTCAGCGATGCCTAACACTTCATAATCCTCTGGTAGACGAGGCTTAATCTGTGACTCGCTGATGACCTTCCGTTTACCCATTCTCTAACCCTCCGTGACGTCTAAAAGCACCCACTATGATACTTTACTTTGAAACACCAAGGGCATACATACGGCTAAAAACGGAGTTGCTCCTTATAAATGGTTCTAAGCCCACTCGAACCCGCCTTTTCAGAGACTTGGCCTCTAGTAGATGGCGTGTACGTTGATGATTCAGCGACCTCGTCCCCAACTCTTGATGTCGAATGCCTAGATGAGGAGCGGATTATGCAGTAAACAGTGTTGCTAGTAGAGTCTCAGAGGGTCTTGATGAGGAGATGTGTCCCAGTTAAGCCTGTGGTAAATCCCCTTCGTCCTTGGGTCATCCATGTATCGTACGCAAAAAGTTTAATAACGTAGCCTTGTCAGATTGAGACAAATTACGGGTGTTACAGATGCCTAATTGGGGATATTCGGCGAGGAGCGACCTCGGAGTAGGCGTGAAAGCCAGCGGGAGAGACTTGAGGATCTCGCCTAAAGCAGCGAGAGAGATCTGCAGGTCGATACGACACGCCCGACTGGATGAGGCGAGACGGTTTCTCCAGGACGTCATCGACATGAAACGGGCTGTTCCCTATCGTCGTCACAAGAAAGAGGTTCCCCATAAGGCAGGGCTGGATAAGTGGTATGCCGGGAGATACCCGGTTAAAGCTGCACGAGCAATCTTGAAAGTCTTGGATAGTTTGGAGGCGAACTGTGAGGATCAGGGTTTCGACGTTGAACGCGTGAGGTTGGTCCACGTTGCGGCGCAGCGAGCTCGGGTGCTTAAGAGATTCGTTCCTCGAGCTTTCGGTAGATCGTCCCCCAACTACGAGCACCTCACTCACATAGAATTGTTGGCTGAAGAAGTATAGGGTGAACGCATTGTCAGTAGTAAAAAACTTCATTAATAACTCAATTCGCGAGTTAGAAATACACGATTTCCTCGAAGAGGAGTTGAGACGGGCGGGGTTTGGCGGAGCCGAGATCACGAAGACCCCCCTCGGAACCAGGATCATCATATACGCGATGAAGCCGGGGATCGTCATCGGCAGACGGGGCACGAACATCCGCGGGTTAACCCGCGTCCTCGAAGAGAAATTCAACCTGTTCAATCCTCAAATAGCCGTGTCTGAGGTGGAGGTTCCCGAACTCAACGCGTCGATTATGGCCTCCCGCATTGCCGATGCTCTGCAGAGGGGCGTGCACTTCCGGCGAACGGGCTTCTGGGCCCTCAATCAGATAATGCGGGCCGGAGCGGTGGGCTGCGAAATCATCATCAAAGGAAAGTTAACGAGTCGTAGACACCGATACGAAAAGTACCGTGAAGGCTATATTCCGAGGGTGGGCGATCCCTTCCTTAAGAACGTGAATAGAGCCGTCACATCAGTCAAAATGAGGCCGGGCATCATCGGCATCAACGTGAAAATTGTCCCTCCCAACATTCGGTTTCCCGACCAAGTTGAAGTCAGAACCCTAACCACCGAGGAGACTCCAATCCCAGAAGAGGCGGTAAGTGTTTCATCGATCCCAGAAGGAGAAGCGTAGGAGGACCTCTAAGTGCCATTCCTGAGGTTGACGAGTATCCGGGAAATGAATTCAGCGGAACGGGAAGACAGACTGAGGGAGCTCAAGGTCGAACTCTCCCAGCTCAGGGCGATGATTAGAGCCGGAGGCGCTCTGGAGAACCCTTCACGGGTCAAGGAACTTCGAAAAGCGATTGCGCGGGTCATGACCGTTCAAAACGAGGAGGATCTCGGGTTGGAAGGGAGGCAATAGGGATGCCACCTCTGACTCAACGCAGCCTAGGCCGCCACGAACTGATCGGACTTCAAGTCGCTGTGGAGAGTGACCAGTGCGTCGAATACTCCCGGATAACGGGACGGGTCATCGACGAAACGAAGAACATGCTTGTCGTGTTCGATGGACGCCGCAAGCGGCGTATTCCCAAGGGCGCAGTCGCCTTCCGCTTCACCCTCCCTGACAACTCGACGTGTCTCCTGGAGGGGAAGACGATAATCGGTAGGCCTGAAGATAGAGTAAAAAAGTTTAGGGGGAAGTAGAAGTGAGCAACATAGGCGTACCAGTCAAGCAGCCACCGAGAAGCTGCGACGACGTCAACTGCCCCTTCCACGGTAAGTTGGCTGTGCGAGGGAGAATATTAGACGGCGTCGTAGTCAGTGACCACATGAGGGGAACCATCGTGGTCCGACGGGACTATCACCATTACGTTCCCAAGTACTTGAGGTATGAACGGCGGCACCGCCGCATATCGGCTCATAACCCGCCTTGCATAGAGGCTCAAGTCAATGATAACGTGAGGATCATGGAATGTCGTCCCCTTAGCAAATCGGTCGCCTTCGTGGTGATCGAGAAAGTGGAGGAGACGTGAGAGAGGTTCCGAAGGGGTGAATATAGATGTCCAAGTCTCGCGCCGTAAGTGCTAAAGGAGTGATCGAGTATCGTCCGCATATCTCGAAGGGCCTTCAAGTGGGCTCCATAATCAACTGTGCGGATAACACGGGAGCTAGAAGACTGCGCATCGTGAACATCGTCGGGTACAAGGGACGGCTGAGACGGGTTCCATCGGGAGGCGTGGGCGATCGAATCCTCGTATCGGTTAGAAAGGGCAATCCCACCCTGAGGAAACAGGTTCTCCCGGCCATCATCGTCCGCCAACGAAAACAGTTCCGGCGGGCGGATGGGATGTGGATTTCATTTGAAGACAATGCCGCCGTCATTATCACGCCGGAAGGCGAACTTCGTGGATCCGAGGTCAGGGGACCTGTCGCCAAAGAAGCGGCTGAAAGATGGCCGCGGATCGCAGGAAACGCCAGCATAATCTTGTGAAGATGAGAAGGGTGATGGAGAAGTGAAAAAGCGTTCAAAGAGGCCTAACATACGGCGGAAACAGCTTTCGGCTATGCTGTCCAAGGCGTTGGTCGAAGAGTACAAGGTTCGTTCCATGCAGGTCAGGAAGGGTGACACGGTTCAAATCATGCGGGGGTCCTTCGAAGGCGTTGAAGGAGCCGTCACAGACGTCGATTACAAACGGATCTACATCAATGTTGAAGGCGCAACCCGTGAAAAGTCCGATGGGACGATCGTGTTTGCGACCATCCATCCCTCTAAAGTCGCTATCACACGACTGATCTTGGACGATCCTCGAAGAAAAGACATCCTTGAGCGACGAGCGATTTCGACGCGTACAACGGGACAATAGTATCATTGGGAGAGAAAGCGTATGGGACGAAAAGGAGCGAAAAACCATCTTAAGAGGCTTCCAGCCCCTGCCTTTTGGCCGATTCACAGAAAAGAGTTCAAGTGGGTCGTGAGGCCGAGGTCGGGCTCTCACGAGTTAAATCGATGCTTACCCCTTCTCTTGGTTGTCAGAGACATCCTTCAGCTGGCTAAGACGAGGAAGGAGGCTAAATTCCTGCTTTCCGAGGGAAACGTAGCGGTTAACGGAAGGGTTCGACGGGACGACGATTATCCCGTGGGGCTAATGGACGTCATCGCGTTCCCCTTACTAGACAAGGCTTACCGTGTCATTCCCGCGCCCAGGAGGGGGCTGATTCTGCACTCCATAACGGGAGAAGAACGAGAGTACAAGCTCTGCCAGATCGTGAACAAGACCTGTGTCAAGGGAGGTCATCTACAGCTCAATCTGAATGACGGTAGAAACATCCTCCTGAATGTCGCTGATCCCGGAAACCCGGTAGAAGACATTTATGAGACGCATGGAACCCTTAAACTTCAAATTCCCACCGCAGAAATAGCCGATTACGTGAATCTCACGGAGGGGGTTCTGGCGGTGATAACAGGTGGAAAAAACATTGGACGCTGGGGTGAGGTTGTAGAGATCGATGAGGTGGAAGGCACACATTCGCCAACGATCACTCTGAATGGCGAGGGGGACGATCAATATAAAACGATCATCGACTACGTTTTTCCGATTGGAAAGGGGATGCCTTGGATTTCAATGCCGGAGGACGAAGCGTCATGAGTCAACCAGAAACTGAGCACCCAGTTAACCTGATGCAGAAACCTCGAATTGAGAAGGTGGTGCTCAACATCTCCGTCGGCCAGTCGGGTGAACCCCTCCAAAGGGCTGCGAGAGTGCTTGAGGGCTTAACGGGTCAGACGCCGAGTAATAGGCTAGCCAAGAGATCGATCAGGGACTGGGGCATCCACCGAGGAGAGCCGATCGCCTGCCTTGTCACCCTTAGAAACGAGGCCGCGAAGGACTTTTTAAAGAAGGCGTTTGACGCTATTGGTAATCGCTTGCCGCGATCCAGCTTCGACCTCAACGGCAATTTCGCCTTTGGAATCAGTAAACACATCGATCTTCCCGGGGTTCGATACGACCCTGACCTGGGGATAGTTGGTATGGACGTCTCCGTGGCCATGGGTAAGCTGGGCTACCGCGTGAAAAAAAGGCGCATCGCGAGGGCCAGAGTTGGGAAGAAGCAGAAGCTGACGCGTGAAGAGGCCGTTGAACACGTTCGGGAAGCCTTCGGCATAGAAATACTAGGAGACTGAGCTGAATAGCTAGCTAGCCCTGTAAGGAGTGGATTGGTATTTGGTTAAAACGAGATTGGCCCAAGAGCTGATTGATATACCTGGCGACGTAGATGTCGCCGTTGACTACAATGCCGTGCGTGTTAAGGGACCGTTAGGCGAGATCCGACAGGACTTCTCCCACGCCCGTGTAAACTTGAGGCTTGAAAACGACAGGGTGATCGTTGAGGCGCCCTGGCCCGACAAAAAACGGGCTGCGACAGTTGGAACGATACGCTCCCACATACAAAACATGATGACTGGCGTCGCCAAAGGCTTCACTGTCAAGCTAAAAATCGTCTTCGCCCACTTCCCTGTGTCAGTGAAGGTCCAAGATGACCGGGTGATCATTGAGAATTTTCAGGGAGAACAGCGATCTCGAAGGGCGCGAATTCACGGCGATGTCAAGATTGCAGTTGAAGGCGACGACATAAGCGTTCAAGGTATTAACCTTGAGCACGTCACCCAGACGGCAGCGAATATCCAGCAGGCAACCAAAATTAAGAAGAAAGATCCTCGGGTCTTCCTCGACGGCATATACGTATTCGAAAAAAGTGAGGGGATGTAACGATGCAGAGCGAAGAAGAGAATGGCAGTCCAGAACAAGAGGGAGAGGAGAGAATTCCTAAACCTCGACGAACCAACAAACAACTGGGTGAAATGCTCTCCCTTCGGGAAACTTTAAAAGCTAAAAAACCCGAATTCAACCGCCAAGAAAGCTGGAGGTATAAACGAGTGAAGCCATCGTGGAGACGCGCCAGAGGCTTAGACAGTAAAATGCGTACTAAGAGGAAAGGATGGCCGAAATCGGTTGACCATGGCTACCGGTCGCCTAAAAGCGTTCGCGGGCTACATCCCTCCGGCTTTGAAGATGTCATCGTCCACAACGTAAAGGACCTTGACGAAATTACGTCAGATCAAGCAGCGAGAATCGGCCACACCGTGGGACGGCGGAAAAGAGCGGACATCGTAGAACGAGCTGAGGAACTGAAGATCTACGTCCTCAACAAGAGGGTGAGACCTGTTGAAACTTACTAATCAGAAGCGGCTTGCCGCAGACATCATGAAGATCGGCAAGAGCCGCGTTTGGATAGACCCAGAACGAAGTGAAGAGGTTGAAGAAGTGATCACTCGGGCGGAGATCCGCGGACTCATAAACGACGGCGCTATACAGGCACTTCCCCAAAAAGGCGTCAGCAGGGGTCGGGCGCGTGTCCGTCGGGTAAAACGGAAAAAGGGGCTGCGAAGGGGACACGGCAGTAGAAGTGGAGGCAGAACCTCAGTAAGCTCTAAGAAGGAAAGGTGGGGGAAAAAGATCAGAGCCATTCGAAAGCGTTTAAAGGAGCTTGTGGACAGTCGGGTCATACAGCGAAGCACGTATCGACGTCTGTATCTGCTCTCTAAAGGCGGCGTCTTCGACGATGTGGATGATGTCGAGCAATACATTGAAGCCAATCGACTGGCGAGGAGGCGATCGCTTGGGTAAAGGCCCTCGATACCGCGTGACCTTAAAACGCCGTCGACAGAATAAAACGGATTATCGCAAGCGGAAAACCATGGTCACCTCCAAGACTTCCCGCTTCACAGTGAGGGGCTCCCTCAAAAACATGACAGCCCAAGTAGTTGACGCCTTTATCGAGGGAGACAGAACCCTTACAAACGCGCACTCTCGAGAGCTCGCAGCCTACGGCTGGAAGGCTCCCTGCGGAAACATCCCCGCTGCTTACTTAACTGGGCTCCTCCTGGGCTTTAAGGCTCAAACCCTGAACATTCACAAGGCGACTCCGGACATTGGCTTACGACGGGCTTCACGGGGTTCACGGGTCTTTGCAGTCATAAAAGGAGCAAGGGACTCCGGTCTCGCCGTTCCATGCGGAGATGTCATGCCAGATGAGTCGAGAATACGGGGTGAACACATCTCGTCCCACGCAAGGCAACTCGCAGAGGAGGAGTCGGAAGACTATAAACAGCGCTTCTCCAAGTACCTGTCAAAGAACTTGACTCCTGAGCAATTACCCACCCACCTCAACGAAGTCAAGGCAAACATCATTCAAGCCTTTAAAGAGGATGGATAACGAACATGTCTCGATATGAAGATAGGAACAGAGAATGGATTCCGCGGACCTCTCTCGGCAGAATGGTTATGGAAGGCAGGATCACCTCTCTCGACGAGGTCTTCGCTGAGGGCTACAGAATTCAGGAGACGGGGATCGTGGACACCCTCCTACCGAACCTGCAGCAGGATGTTTTGGACATCAATCTAGTGCAAAAACAGACGGACGCGGGAGAGAAATCGAGGTTCAAGGCCCTCGTCGTAGTCGGAAACTACGAAGGCTTCTTCGGCTTAGGCGTCGGAAAGGCCAAGCAGGTCCGCGAAGCAATTCAAAAGGCAGTCGTAGACGCAAAACTAAACGTAGTTCCTGTCAAACGGGGCTGCGGTAGCTGGGAATGCGTATGCGGTGACCCCCACACCATCCCCTTCCAAGTCTCAGGGCGATGCGGTAGCGTGAGGATCCAACTGTTCCCAGCCCCAAGAGGCTTAGGCGTCGTCGCAGGCGAAGTTGCGAAAAAAATTATTTCCTTTGTCGGCATCAAGGATTGTTGGACAAGGTCTTATGGATCGACTCGAACCGTTCCCTCCTTCGCCTACGCGACCTACGATGCCTTGAAGAACACATATCGCATGGTTTCTCCAACAGATTGGATGGGATAAAAGAAATGACTACAGGGGAAAAATGCCTAGCGGTTCTCCGCCTCCGGGGCAGCGTAAACATCTCAAGGGAGCTTGAACGCGCCTTCGCACTCCTGCACTTAAACCGTAAAAACCATGTGACCTTGATGAGGGACAGCCCCTCGAACCTCGGCATGATTCGAAAGATAAAGGATTACGCGACTTGGGGTGAAGCGTCCCCTAAAACCATCTCCCAACTGATTCAACAACGGGGCTTTCTCAAGGGAAGTCAGAAGGTAACTGATGAAGCGGTTGAGGAACGCCTTGGCTACGAGTCCATCGCGCACTTAGGCACGGCCCTCCACGAACTGAAGGCGAACCTATGGCGTCTTCCCGACTTCAAACCCGTCTTTCGCTTACACCCGCCCAGGGGCGGGTTTCACGGCTCGATTAAGAAGCCCTATCCCAAGGGTGAACTGGGATATCGAGGCGAAAAAATCAATGACCTCCTAGCAAAAATGATTTAACCGGAGAAAAGATTATAACTCCAAAACTTTACACGATAAACACGTCTTCATCAAAGGTAT
>JAOZHB010000020.1 GCA_026015035.1 Candidatus Bathyarchaeota archaeon
AAGGACGGTCTTCACACGAGAAACATCTGCCTCGAGGAGGTAGTCGATGTGCCAATGCTTCCGTTTCCCCCGCGTTAAATGGCGGCGCACGCGGTTTCGAAGGGTCGTAGAACGTTCTCCGAGGGCAGATCCCGTGTACGTGTAGTGTCCTTCGGGAAAGCGTTGAACCCCCAACATGCCGATCTGCAGGGTCGTAGCCTCAACTAATTCGATGACCAACGTGTAGACTCCGGGCTTGTTTGGCAACCTAGATGTGTACATCGTTGAGGGATAAGGGGGAAGATTTAATCAAGGTTGCGGTTATGCGATGGGTGTTCAGCGTTATATGAAGACCTTTTTTGTATCCGCGAAATAATCAGACGTTCCATGGGTCGCAAATAAGGCGCGCAATGAGGATGAGAAGCCTACAAATTTTCGGTTGAACTATCATTCATCCCAACGAATGAGTCAGGGAAGGAGAGGGTGAACGAGTTACAAGCGTTAGTCTCCGTCCGTGAAGGAAGGTGAACGAGCCCGCCTGAGGGATGTGTGAGGGTCAGGATCCACCAATCCGCACCTTGTCTCTACATTTACTTGTGGGTGGAAGCATGTTACCATTTTGGTAACGGATTTGGTACCAATGGGTGGGAAACAGCTTGGCTGAAGGTTATCACGGCTGTTGGTTGATTAATTTAGTGGGCTGTGTAGCAGCGTGGGATTAAGGCCCAGCGAGGTGGTAGGCGAGTTTATGCGGTGTGCCGTAATGGTGGGCGATGTGGAGGAGGCCCTCTGCATGATCGAGCCCAAGGGTGAGGAGGCGTCGCTGGCCGGGCGATTGAAGGCCCAAGCGATCATAGCGAGCCTTCAGGGGAGCATCCAGGACGACGATTTCAGGGTCGAAGATCATGATACGTATAGGGAGCTGCTTCAAATGTTACCATTAATCCAAGACGCGGAGTTCATTGAGGTCTTTAAGCGGTTAAGTGTGCAGGTGAATACTTTACTAAGAGGGGGTCTAGCTAGTTAGACCCCATGTGACTTCGCTAAGGAAGCCTGGTTTCGTTGAGCTTGAGGTTCAGTCGTAAAGAAGATTGAACGCTGTTCCTAAGCATTTTGAAATTGTTCTTACAATATAGTCTTCGAGAGACCTAGCTACCTGGCATCCCATCGCCATCGTTCAAGCCGACTGTCAGTTCGACTCTTCTTTTTGTACTCTCGATAATGTCTTCGGCACAAGTAGACTCGTCTCTGTTCAGCCACGTCCAAGCCGACAGCCTCGACTCTCGCAGTGGAGATGGATCTGACGGCCACCTCGTCACAGGTGATAACGCTGCACGACGTTCCCTTGGCAATCCGTCCCATGTCGCTACCCACTCACAGTGATGTTACCGAAGGGAATGGGGACACTTTAATATAAGTCATCTTCCAATTCTAGGAAAGCAGTCGCCATCCATCGAACCGAAACTCCTTGGACGTCAAGGTGCGACGAATCCCGACCAAGAGGAAGGTGTGGCAGCAGTATCGTTGTAGGATACATGGAGGGTGGGTTGAAAAGGGGAGCTGTTGGGGGCGGTGATGGGGTGACTGAGTATAGGAGTTTGTTTGAGGTATCTTTATGAGAATTTTGCAGCTTCACTCTGACTTCATCGAATTCGAGCCCGTGAAGCGGGAGGTAGCGGAAGCAGAGGAGAGTGATGGTCGGAAACAGAGGGTTGAGGATGCCCTGGTGTTGTTTACCGCAGTGGAAGAAGGCGATTCTGAGGAAACCGCGAGGCAGGCCGTGAAAGACGTCGAGGCCTTTCTGGATAAGATCAAGGGTCGACGGATTCTTATTTATCCCTACGCCCATCTGAGCAGTAACCTCGCGAAGCCCCGTGAAGCCTTACACGTCATTAAGGAAATGGAAACGAGCGCGACGGAAGCAGGACTTGAAGTCTATCGGGCGCCCTTTGGCTGGAATAAACAGTTCTCCATCTCAGTCAAAGGCCACCCCCTGGCGGAGCAGGCACGAACATATCAACCAACCCAAGTTTCGACTGGAGAAGAGGGAGAGGAGGAGGTGGTCTCTGAAGCCCTCAAAGCGGAAGAACGGTTGAAGTCCGACTTCTTCATCATGAATTTAAATGGAGACCTAGTTCCCGTTGACCAATTTGACTTTTCCGCCCATCAAAACTTGCAAAAGTTTGTGGCGTACGAGCAATCGAAGGTGAGGGCGGTCGCGCAGGTGCCGCCCCACATCACCCTCATGAAACGCCTTGAAATGGTGGATAACGAGCCGGGAAGCGACGCCGGAAACCTGCGATACTACCCCAAGGGGCGATTAATCAAGTCCCTTCTAGAGCAATTCGTTACCCAAAAGGTCGTGGAGTACGGGGGGATGGAGGTTGAAACCCCCATCATGTATGATCTTGAGCACCCCAGTCTGGCGAGTTACTTACATCGGTTTCCAGCGCGGCAATACGTTGTCCGGTCGGAGGGTCGCGACTTCTTTCTGCGGTTTTCCGCGTGCTTCGGCCAGTTTCTCATGGTCCATGACACCCAGTTTTCGTATCGGCAGCTGCCCTTCCGGATCTACGAGTTGACCCGCTACAGCTTCCGACGGGAAAAGAGTGGCGAACTCGTGGGGTTGAGGCGGCTGCGAGCCTTCACCATGCCAGATGTCCATGCCCTGTGCGGAGACATGGCTCAGGCGTTAGAGGAAGCCGTTCGTCGATTCAAGCTATCCATGCAGGTCCTCAGCGAAGGGTTGGAACTTGGTCCAGAGGACTTTGAACTCGCGGTTCGATTCACCCAAGACTTTTATAACGAGAACAAGGACTTCGTGTTCTCCCTGATCCAGCTCTTGAAGAAACCGACGTTGATCGAGATTTGGCCTGAGCGGTTCTTTTACTTCACGTTGAAGTGGGAGTTCAACTTCGTCGACAACCTGGACAAGGCGTCGGCCCTGTCCACGGATCAAATCGACGTGGAGAACGCAGAGCGATACGATTTGACCTACGTCGATGAGCGCGGTCAAAAACAACACCCCATCATTCTGCACTGCAGTCCCAGCGGAGCCATCGAGCGGTGTATCTACGCCCTCTTGGAAAAGGCGCACGCCGAGATGGTGAAGGGGCGGGTGCCCAAACTCCCCCTCTGGCTCACGCCCACCCAGGTGCGGTTGATCCCCATTTCGAACCGGCACGTGGACGCCTGCATACTCCTCGCTGAAGATCTGAAGCGAGCCCACATCCGCGTGGACGTGGACGACCGGGAATTAACGGTGTCCAACAGGATTCGACAGGCCGAGCAGGAGTGGATTCCCTACATCATTGTCTTTGGAGAGAGAGAAGTCTATTCCAAGGAGTTGGCGGTTAGAAAGAGGGAACAGGACACCATTGAAAAGATGGCGTTACCCGCGTTGATAGAGGAAGTGGAGGAGCGGGTGCGGGATAAACCGTATCAACCACTACCGTTACCCCTGCTCGTATCTCAACGACCCATCTTCGTCGGTTGAGCCTCCAACACGCACGTACCAAAAAGTTTGTAGGAAACCCATGTAATCACGTCTCTGGAAACCGGCATCGTTAGCGTAATTTAGAGGCATATGGGGGAGAACCTTAGCTAACCCGTACAGACGCTGAATCCTGACGAAAACGGTGAAGCGTTTCATTAGAAGGTTTTTCGTGGAATCAAAGGATGGGGAAACGCGCCGTGTGGTGAAGGTTACGGGATCCGGTTTCTACTGGCGGCGGGATCGAGGGCGTCG
>JAOZHB010000026.1 GCA_026015035.1 Candidatus Bathyarchaeota archaeon
TTAATAAGCCCCGATTTGAACCCGAATGCTATCTCGAAGAGATAAAGGTGACCCTAGAAGAGCTTTCGGGAAGGCCGAACGCGAAGGTGACTCGGAGTGGCTGACCACCTCACTGAAGCGGAGGGTCTCTGTCAAAAGACCTTGGAGGTTCTGGAGGGGCAAACGAGTTTTCCATCTGAGAAGCTTGAGGTCATGAGGAAGGGTTTTCAAGGCATGCTACCAGTAATAGCCGCGTCTAAAAGGAAGGTCATGGTTCGCTCTGCCCGAGGTCAAAAGCTCACCCAAGAAATATTAGACCACGCGTCCAAGCTGTATGAAGCCGCAAGTCTTCCACGTCCCGAGGGGAAAGCGGTGGACGAGATAGTAAGCCGACTTGAAAGCGTCGGAGACAGCGTTAAAAAACTGGAAATCTACTGGAAGAGCTTCGAGTACGCCACCACGTAGAACCCTCCTCGGTGATCCCCCGTTCTTCAAATAAAGAGGTTGTAGCATGAAGATTTTGGTTACTGGAGGCGCTGGGAGACTGGGATCGACGGTCGTAGCGTCACTGGTGCAACGAGGACACCGCGTAACGGTCTTCGATTTACCTCAAGTAAATTACAGCCATGTAAGCCATCTTTCCCACGTTCAAATCTCCAAGGGAGACATAACGAACCTCGAACAGTTGAAGACCGCGTGTGACGGCATCGACATTGCCCTGCATTTAGCGGCCATTCTGCCCCCCTACAGTGAGCGAAGTCCGGAGAAAACCCTGCTAGTAAACGCCACGGGAACCGAATGCCTGGTCAAAGCCTTAGAGTTAACCTCCTCCGCGCCCCTGGTCTTATCTTCCTCCGTCGCGGTCTACGGTCGAACACAGGAAGACAAAAGCCCTGTCACTACCGATCGCCCGTCAATGCCGACCGACCACTACTCCAAGAGCAAGATCATGGCGGAAGAGGCTGTCCGAGGTGGTGGAGTGCGATCCACCATTCTCCGAATCTCCGGGGTTTACACTGCTATCCCCTTCGAGTTTCCAACGCCAGTCCAGTTTCGAGCGAAACAGAGAGTCGAATTCGTGGATCGAGATGACGTGGTCACTGCCCTCGTCGCCGCCGTAGAAAGCGAGGTTGCAGGAAACGTCTTGAATATTGCTGGTGGAACGAGTTGGAGGATGACCGGAGAACGCTTTGTCGCTGAGGTTTTTGACGCATTTGGCGTTCCAGGGACAGTGGACTATCTATCAAATGACGGTTACTTTGACTGGTATGACACAGAAGCCTCGCAAAAGCTCCTCGATTATCAACTAACACCCTTCTCCCTCTTTAAGGAGAAACTTGCTAAGGCTTTTGACGCTATAAGCTAGTCATTAGGCACACATGCGTCGCCATCAACAAACCTTGTATGCCTTCCGTAGAATACGCAACCAAACATTAGACGCAACCTGGGAACATACTGCGCCCAAAGGTATGACCTTCTATGATACGCTTAGCAGAACATCTGTCACTGGAAAGACATGCATATTGGTTGTGTGACTGGGACTAAACATAAAAGAGCGCCTTCCAACTCGTATGTTATAGTAGCTTTATGAACAAAATTTTTATTTTGAGTGGTGACTGGCGCGTTAGCAAACTAAACGATTTCGAAAACACGTTCTTAGTTCTTCTGTATGACTACCAGATAGTACCTGTCAGTCCAGATTTCGTACGGTTCCAGTCAACTCTCTAAACATGCGGTATCTGGAGAGACGAGGCCAACCCGTCTTGGCGTATTTCACCTTATCCGGGTTCTTTTTAAGCCATCGCAGCATGTGAAAGAAGCTCTTGGCTCTCTTCTCTTCCCGATTCGTGAGGGGTTCGTAGCCCAAGTTTCTTATCTCATCCAAGTACGCTAGTTCGGTTAGGTGTTGAGGCTCTCCCGTCACTTTAACCCTGCGAATTCGATCGGTTCCATACAATAGGGTTATCTTCTTTACGACCGCATCAAAAAGATAGCTACTGCATATCCTAATCGGTTCATCTGGTTCGAGGTGAAGTTTTCCTAGTAGGGTGAATACGATTTTCGACGCTTGTTCCAAATACTCTTTTTTACCAAACTTGGGTTTTTGGAAGTATTGAACGTCGATCACGTCGTACTTGAACTCCTGGCTTTCGCTGTGATACGCGCCTATTACCACGCCAAAGAGTAAATCTCCACTACCAGCGTCATCGATTATTACTGTTATCTCCGTCCATCCCCCGGAACCATTTATCAACGAGGGTGAATTCAAACCCTCGTCCATAACGTACAAATTCACACAGGTTAGCTGCGTCCATTTTAATAAATGCTTTTAAAGGTTTTCATCCGCGTACACCTCTCCTCTTATTTGCGATCACCCCGTTCTCAGTCAGCGAAAGGTCCAAAGAAAAAAAGACATAAGTTTAAGTAGTAGGTACGTGTTTTGACGCTCATACACTGTTTGTTAAGAACGGATGTATAATCAATAAAAAAGAAGTGAAGAAAATGGGTTATAGAAGCTTTGACCGGCCACCAAGAACAATGCACAAAGCTGTTTGTGCTGACTGTGGAGAAGAATGTGAAGTTCCATTCAAGCCCACAGAGGGACGGCCAGTCTACTGTAGAACGTGTTGGGAGAAACATAGGCCTCCAAGAAGAAGGTACTAGACGCCATTAGAAATAAGGATCTGATTTCTCAGAAATCATAGAGACAATTTCTAATAACTCGAGTTTCTCTTTGTTTTTTTATTTATTTTTTTCTGCTTTTTCCATCGGATATCCGCTGTTTTCGAACGCTGATTACGACGTCTGTTGTAAGGCCCCCTTTTTTAAAGATAAAACTTCATGTCGTTTGTACGTCGATTCAATACACTAGTTTCTTCAGGGTCCTTCAATGGTGTTTGGTTTACGTCCGTTGCAGTCACAGGTAGGAGGTGAAGGAATCTCTGTTAGCTTGGTTTCAATGTCGTAAAATCAATTATTGAATCTGTTTTAAAATTCCCTTCATCTGGTCGTCGTCAATGGCCTCTAAATTGTAGAGGATTTGAGCTACTTCAGACATTTTAGCCAGCGAGTGCAGTCTAATTCCCGCCCGTGCCAACGCCTTTTCCCCGCCCTCCTGTCTATCGATCAAAACCAATGCGTCGTGTACCACGCCGCCCTCAGCAGCAATGGCGTTCGCCGCTAATAGCAGGCTTTGTCCACTCGCCACTAAATCGTCAACGAGGAGAACGGAGTCCCCGGGATGTAGGAGACCTTCCACTCGCCTCCCACGTCCACGGATTGCGGGTTCCTTTCTCACGTATAGGAAGGGCTTGAGTAGGAAGAAGGAGAGGAGGGATGCGAAGGGGATTCCCGCCGTCGGTATTCCCGCGACGCGTTGGTAGGTCCTGGGGTCTAATGCGTTTTTAGCCAATTCGACGTAAACGTCTCCCACCTTCCGGAAGGCTTCTGGAACGCTGGGTATCAATCGCAAGTCTATGTAGTATGTGCTCCATCTATCGTCTGAGAGGGGAAAGGCTCCGAACTTTAAGGCGCCTATTCTAACGAGGATTTCACATACATCTTTTTTATAAGACTCCTGTTTTGCAGTCCAGCTCAAAATCGTCACACCCTCTTCAAGAGATTGTTTCAACGAGTATTTTAAGGTGTTTCAGCTGATTGGTCTTGCTGGGCTCTCTCAAC
>JAOZHB010000053.1 GCA_026015035.1 Candidatus Bathyarchaeota archaeon
TTCTTCCAGATTTGACGCATCCGCGTCCTTCTTGAGGTCGATTGGCGAGCCTTCCGCCACGATCCTCCCGCGATTGATGAGGGCTACCCTATCACACAGGTACTCCACTTCAAGCATGTTATGACTTGAAAGGAGCACAGTGACACCTTGCTCTTCCACGTACTGTTTTATTATGCCTCTGACATGAACCGAATGAAGCACATCCAATCCGCTGGTCGGTTCATCCAAGATCGCGAGCTTCGGCTTCGTCATAAGAACGCGTGCTACGAGCACCCGCCTCTTCATGCCCTTACTATATGTTTTCAGCTTATCCTTCAACCGCCCTCTTAACCCAGAAATCTTCGCTGCCGTCAACACCGCTTCCTCGACTGCGTCATTAGTGTCGACGACAAACTTGGCCATGAACTCCAAGTACTCGTATCCGGACAGGTTTTTGTAGGCTCCGGCTTCCTCCGGTAGATAGCATATCAGCCGCCGGACGTCTGCAGCCTCCTCCACGACGTCGCGACCAAGAACGTGTACAAATCCGGACGTAGGTATTAGCAAGGTTGAGATGATTCTCAGCGCCGTCGTTTTTCCCGCGCCATTCGGACCAATGAGGCCGAAGACCTCGCCACTCCTGACGTGAAAACTTAATCCGTCGAGAGCTCGGACGTCACCGAAGTCTTTCACAAGCTTCTCAGCCTCAACAACATAGCTCATGAGCAAACCACAAAAAATAGACGCGGGTTCTCTACCAATTAAACCTTCTTGTTGTCCATATCCATACCATAGTTACACTTTTACCCCATTCTTACTGGGGTGATAGCAGTCTGCTTCTAGAGATGTCCAGACCTTGTTAGCGCGCGCGCTTTTATCCAAAACAAGTCTTTGGGGAAGACTGACCCCTGAAAATAATGGAGATCTTGTTTTTCATCACATGTATAGGGTTTTACGATGTGTGAACGTCTCTCCTTTCCCTTCGTTAGGATTCAAAGATTTCAACTGTGACCTCGTCGTCGTCTTGTAACCCGAAGGTTTCACGCAGGTTGATGGGGGCGATGATCTCCATTTGGTTCATGGGATAGTTGGGGATGAGGGGAATGACGAGAGCGCCATCTACCGTATCGCCTAGCCTGATTTTGAAGGCCTTTCCTGAAGCGAACGTACTGTCGACGGGTGTAATAGGAATCCCCGGGCGGGGCTTTGTAAATGATTGGATGGTTCTACGGGCTTCGTTATCTAGTTTCACGTTCAGTGTACCCTTGTAAGCTTCGAATCCAAGCTTCTCACGAATTTGCTGCTTAACCCAGTCCAAACCTATAAACCAGCTACCCCTTCCCACTCCAGAAGCTACTTTTCCCTTCACGAGAACACCCATTGCACACCCACTCTAAGCAAGTGAATCGATGGAGACCACATATATCGGCATTCATCCTTCAGAGGATTCTAACGTATTTTTACAAGTATGCTAGAGAGTATTATTCTATATTAATTTAAAAAAATACTGTTATGTCCTTAAAGAAACCCATTCTTCAATAAGGTTCAAGAGGATCCCTCGCTTAAGCGACACGAAGAAAATCCAAAGAGATAAAAAGGTCTTACATCCTAACGTTAAAACCTCGATACACGATAGGAACGATTATGGGTGGACGCGGTGAAGGGGAATAGTGCACGATTTCTAGACGCCTTCCTTTCCATGTTAAAATCACGCCTCATCACCCATAGACCCTTCTTTCTCGCCCACGCCATCACCTACGCATGTAACTCCCACTGTAAAACGTGTACATACTGGCAGATGTCTCCCAAACAAGAGAACGATCTGTCCACCGAAGAGGTCTACACGCTCCTCGACGAGGCGTACGACTTCGGCATGCGGGGCTACTACCTCTTCGGGGGGGAACCCCTCGTTCGAAAGGACATCGAAGCCGTGGTGGAATACGCGAAGAACCGTGGCTTCTTAACGACCATGAATACAAATGCCTCTCTGCTCGAGGAGAAGGCTGCGTCGCTGGGGGAGAATCTTGATTTCGCCTTCGTTTCTCTGGATTACTTTGACGATCACCACGATTTCATACGGGGTAAGCCGGGGGCCTTCAAGGAGGTGATGAGGGGAATTGAACGGATCCGGAAGGGGGGTCGAACGCGAGTCACCCTCGTAACCACCATCAGCAGTCTGAACTTCGACGTCATCGAGCCCATGGCCCAGTTCGC
>JAOZHB010000062.1 GCA_026015035.1 Candidatus Bathyarchaeota archaeon
AGGTAATTGACGACGAGTGCCTGAACCAATTTGTCTCCTCTCTCATACGGCACGGGTACACCGTGATTGCGCCCATGAAAAAGGCGGAGAGAGTCTTCTACGGCGTCGTCGAGAAGGGCTCTGAGTTCGTGAGGGAGTACACCAACGCTCAGAACAGTCCTAAGGACTTCCTCTTCCCAAGGATGGAGGAGATTCTCAAGTTCACGAATGACGAGACAGTAGTGGAAACCGCTCCCAAAGCCGTTAAGAGGGTCTTTCTAGGGGTAAGGCCGTGCGACGCGATGGCTTTAAAGCACTTGGACAAGCTCTTCAACTGGGACTACGTGGATACACATTACGGTCGAAGAAGAGGCGACGCGGCTTTAATCGGCCTTGCCTGTAATGACCCCAATTCCTCCTGTTTTTGTACGGCGTTAGGGGATGGATTTGAACCCCACCACAAGAACCATGTGGACGTGATGTTGACACAGCTCGATCGTGGCTCATACCTCGTTGAAGCGGTCTCCGAGTTGGGTGAGGACCTTACAAGCCTAATAGAATGTGGCGCTCCAGCAACTCCCAGCCATGATGAGACGGCTCTGAAGCTGAGGGAAAGGGCAGAGAAAATGATTACTAAGAGGCTGGATCTAGATAAAACGCTTAAAGTCTTGGATGAGAACTTCGACTCAGCCTACTGGAAGAAGGTGGCGAGAAAGTGCATAGGGTGTGGAATATGCACATACTTATGTCCCACATGCCATTGCTTCGACATCCAAGACGAGGGATCGTCTCGGCTCAGGTTTTGGGACTCCTGTCAGTTTGCTCTTTACTCGAAGCACGCTACAGGTTACAATCCGAGGGATCAGCCGTATAAGAGGTTTAGGAACAGGGTGTACCATAAGTTCGTGTACTTCAAAAAGAACCTCGATGAAGTCCTCTGCGTGGGATGCGGCAGATGTAAGACCTATTGCCCCACCAAAGTCGATATCTTCAAAATCGTTTCAGAGGCAGAAGTCGGCATCTCAGAAGAAGGAAGCGTGGGGAGGTCTAACTGATTTCTAGAGTGGGAAGCCGGATGGATGGGGTTGAGGAGAGCGTCTACAGGCCCTACAACTGTCGGGTGATTTGGATGAGAGAAGAGACGCCTGACATAACCACCTTCCGTGTTGCATTAGATGATCATGAAGCAGTTGACGCCTTCACTTCTTTTAAGCCTGGAAACTTCGTTTTGGCCTCGGTCATTGGTTACGGTGAGGCACCCTTCGCGATCTCTTCTCCCCCATCCCAGATAGGATCGATTGAGATAAGCGTTAGGCGTTTGGGAGTTCTAACACAGGCATTACATGAGCTTGGTGTCGGTGACAGGGTCGGCGTGAGAGGACCCTATGGTAACGATTTCCTCCTCCGGGAGCCGAGGGGAAAAAACCTCTTATTTGTGGCTGGAGGCATCGGAATGGCTCCAATTCGTTCTCTCGTACAGCATGTTCTGGAGGATCGGAAGAGCTACGGCGAGATAACCATTCTTTATGGTGCGAGGACCGTAGAGGACATCCCGTACAAGGAAGAGTTCAAAAAGTGGGATAGAATGGATTACGTAGACATTGTTTTGACCGTCGATCCCGGGGGTGAGACGCCTAACTGGGATGGGAGAATTGGATACGTGCCTAATACACTTTCAGAGTTAAGTACTTCACCAACAAACTGCTTGGCGTTTGTCTGCGGCCCTCAAATTGTGATAAAGCTTTCAGCTGAGATACTTTCAAATTGGGGATTTGAGGACAGCGACATAGTTTCGACGTTAGAGAACAGGATGAAGTGCGGCATAGGTAAGTGTGGAAGATGTAACATTGGCCACATCTACGTCTGCAAGCATGGTCCCGTCTTCACCTACGAGGAGATAAGGAGGATGCCGGATTCAGACTACTAGGTGGTAGTTGAGTTGAATGGTGGAACATGCTTTGAGAATGGGGATGTTGGGAGAGTGATGTAGATTGGATGAAATGGATTTAACCGAATCTAAAGTCAAGATCTACGTGATGGGAAAAGAGTACGCGGTGCCTTCCAACCTCACAATAATGAAGGCCATGGAGTACATTGGCTACAGGTTCGTGAGGGGGGCTGGGTGCCGAGGAGGCTTTTGCGGTGCCTGTGCAACAGTCTACAGGATGAAAGACGAATACAGGCTGAGGATGGCCTTAGCGTGCCAGGAGACCGTTCATCACGGGATGTACCTCGCCCAGATACCCTTCACACCAGCCAACAAGGCGATGTACGACCTGGAGAGAGTAAAACCCTCCGGGAACACGTTCTTGGAACACTACCCAGAGATAGCTAGATGCCTCTGTTGTAATACATGTACCAAGGCATGTCCCCAAGACTTAGATGTGATGAACATTGTCCAAGCCGCCCTCAAGGGCGACTTCGAGGAGGTGGCCCAGCTATCCTTCGACTGCATATCCTGCGGGCTCTGCGCCATGAGGTGCCCCGCAGAGATAGTACCCCATCATGTATCATTGCTCGGAAGAAGGATCTATGGAAAGTACATTATGCCGAAGTCGAGAGAGATCGAAAAGGTGGTGCAGGAGACAGGGCGGGGTAGATATGAGGAAGAGCTCAAAAACCTCGCCGAGATGGAGTTGGATGAGCTGAAAAAACTGTACGAGGAGAGGGAGATCGAGTAGCTTGGAGTTTGTCAGTGGATACCCCGATTACATGCTGGAATCCGTCGATCAAGTTGAGAAGACGAGGGATAGACGGCTTAGTGAACGCTTTGAGTTGATGAGCCTTGAGAAGCGGGAGGACATACTCTGCAAGTACCACCCAGACTACAAAGAGAGCGGGAAGCGCGCTCTGAGGCTTGGCCCCAATGAGGGGGACTTGGTTCCCCACGAGGTAGCGGATCTGATAGAGGCCCACCCCCTCATCGACCCAGCGGAAATCGACCTCATCCACCTGGACTTCGACCTCGACATTCTGATAATTGGTGGGGGCGGAGCTGGAATGACCGCGGCGCTGTGGGCTCACTACAGCGGCGTGAAGCCGGAGAACACACTCATCGTACAGAAGTTGAGGATGGGGGACTCAAATTCGGTGATGTCCCAAGGCGGCGTTCAAGTCGCTGGTAAACCATACGACAGCCCTGTCATACACTATCTGGACGCCTTAGGAGGAGGCCACTTCACCAACAACCCCGAACTCGTGAGAACCCTCGTCCTAGACGCCCCAACGATACTGAGGTGGCATGAAGAGTTAGGGGTGGAATACGATAGGGAACCCAACGGGAACATGATAACCCTCCCCTGCGGCGGGTCCTCTAAGGAACGGCTGCATTCGGCCAGGGACTACACGGGGATGGAGATAGTGCGAAACATCAAGGACGAGGTCATAAACGAGGAACTACCCTTCATCGAGTTCACCTCAGCCGTCGAACTCATAATGGATGACTCAGGCCGCGTCGCCGGGGCCGTCCTCTACAACATGGAGACCCAACAATACTACGTGGCGAGGGCTAAAGCCACGATATTGGCGACAGGCGGCTTCGGGAGACTCCACATCCAAGGGTTCCAGACGACGAATCACTACGGAGCGACGGGTGATGGAGTCGTCCTGGCCTATCGCGTTGGAGCAAGGCTCAGGGACATGGACTCCGTCCAGTACCACCCGACGGGTGCAGCCTACCCGGAACAGATCGTTGGGCTCCTCGTAACCGAGAAGGTGAGGAACCTCGGAGCGCAGCCCGTTAACAGGTATGGAGAGCAATTCGTTAATCCCCTCGAACCGAGAGACGTCGAGGCGTCAGCCATAATCAGGGAGTGCTACGAGAAAGGCGGGGGGATTGAGACGCCGACTGGGATGAGGGGCGTCTGGCTTGACACACCCATGATAGAGATCATTAAAGGCGAAGGCACGATAGAGAAGAGCCTCCCCGCCATGTTCAGGCAGAATAGACGGTTTGGAATCGACATGAGAAAAAGCCCCATCCTGGTCTTCCCAACCCTTCACTTCCAGAATGGTGGCGTGGAGATGATCAACGACAGAACCGAGACAACGGTCAAAGGCCTCTTTGCAGCAGGAGAGGTGACTGGGGGAACCCATGGAAAGAACAGGCTCATGGGTAACTCCATCCTCGACTACAGCGTCTACGGGAAGAGGGCCGGTATACACGCGGCTGAATACGCCAAGAAGACTAGTGTGAGTAGACTGACTCTCAACCACGTTAAGAGGTACGAGGCGATGCTGCGTGACGCCCAAGTAGAAACCGACATGAGAAGCCCAATCCTGCTACCTGAGTATAGAGGTGAGAGAGCTCTATCCCACTCCCTAGACATCGTATAGAAATCAGACACAGAATGACAAGACAAGTTCAGAGTGAAGGCTGTCCACTGATGAGACGCAGCCACTGGCTCACTCACACCAGAGAGAAGTACTTATAGGGAGAATTCATGACTCCTAGGTTCCATTCAAAGAAACCAACAAGAGATTTTTATCTAGCCCCCTCCACTAAAAACCTCAGTTGAATTCAATACTAAAAGAATCGACAAGTAATTTCCACTTGTTTCAGACAGCTTGTTCACAGAATTCTTTATCTGTGACGTAGCTAGCGAACTAAAATGACTCTTATTGTAAACCCTTGACTTTTACGCGGGTCTGGTGAGGGGTCGGAGCCTCGCTAACTAACTAGAAATAAATCCTTTCTCATACCATCGCGCTATGTCTTTTTAAGCCAAACCTCAATTAGTAACATATATTAGAACTATATATTCTAAATTCATTTACGATGGGGGTTATAAATTAGAACTATATATTCTACATACAGTTTCGATGGGGTTACAGCGTGAACATAAAAACAATACTCAAACTCAGCTGTCTAGGTTATCTCTCAAGCGTTATTATGGATAGTTACTTATGGATTACTGGAAGGCACTATATTCCAGGCTGGACCATGGCCGTGATGAGTGGTGGGATGATTGTACTTATACAAGCTCTAATTCGGGAGCCATTCAGCACTAAAAATTCGGAATAGACGCATCTAAGGTACATAAATAGGATTCTTGCGAGTGTAGTTAGCTAGCTTTCCTTCGTTCTCTATTATCCATTGAGTCGCTGTCCCAATGCTTTCATCCTTTAACCTCCTTTCTTTCACTATTTTATCGATGACTTGGTCTGGCTTCACCTAAACAAGCGCGCGCTAGGT
>JAOZHB010000079.1 GCA_026015035.1 Candidatus Bathyarchaeota archaeon
CATAATTAAGACAAGCGAGAATTTAGGATTATACTTTATTTTTTATCGTTTCATACGCTTTGTTATATCTAGCTCTTCGATTTCAATGTATTATAACGTAATAGCTAGCTAGAAGATGTGATAGAGCTGATTAAGTCTTATAATCGCACCAATCCTAAATACAAATAAAATATTAATTGAAACAGAAATGTCCGAGAAACCTTTTTTTGATGTAAGAGGCGATTTCTGGTAACTCATTTCTCTTAATAGTCAGTGGTATCAACCATCAATCAATCATTCAAGCAAGCCTATTGAAGTAATTGTCCGACAATTACTTGATCAAGCGTACACTTTCTCAAATCCACGTAATTTTTGGCTTTTTTTTCGGCGGCGGTTCAGGGCTGGACTTGGGATACCCGAGTACGATTGGCGGATAGATGGTTTCTTCCTCAGCTAGCTCAAACGCTTTCACGACTTCAGGATCCTCCGTGAGTCCCCGTCGACCAGCACCTACCATACAACTCCCGATGCCTAATGAGTGGGCCGCAAGCATAATATTTTGACAGACCAGGGGACAATCAATGCTTTCCGTACCTTCTCCGGTGCCAATGACAAAGAGGATTACGGAGGCAGAAAAGTAAATAGGGTCTTCCGGTGTGCACTGCGCTGATTTCCGTATTGACGCATATAGTTGTGGATCTGTCGTCTTTAATCGCTTGAGCATTTCTTGATCAAGCGGTAATGTGATCTGAAGGAGTTTACGTTTAACGTCCAGGTTTTCGACTACAACAAACCGCCACGGCTGCCGGTTGTGTCCCGTGGGAGCCATATTCCCTGCCTTGATGATAGCCTTCAAAATGTGTGGTGGTATTGGACGCGACAAGTAAGATCGTACTGAACGTCTATGTCGAATAGTATCGAATACAGGATTCGTGATAGGGAATTCCGTTGTCATGTGTTCACTTCATGCGGGATAACCTGTTAATTCGTGTGCGACTGCTCCTTATTAGGTATTGGCTGTCTTTGTTTGTTTTCTAGCACGCTTTTTAGGTGTGACAAGTACTTTGTTTTGTCGTCTCTAGAGTATTTCTGTGGGGAGATAGCGCGCGCTAACCACACCCACACCACCAAACAGAGCAAGACCTGTTCCCCTTGTCCTCTAACTCGGTGGAGAATCCAATACCCCATCTAGCTACTACAATGCTATGAATCTGAAACGCGTAGATTCCTCCCCTATAAGAGGTCAGATAAAAAAAGGGTATCTATGGAGGGTTTATCCTGTTCTCATCGATGTAGTCCCAGTCAATCTCCATTCCCAGCCCAGGTTTCTGCGGAATGAGGACGTTACCCTCATCGTCCATTGGATCACATATCTTCTTAAGTGGAGGACGTGGCTTCTCGTAGTCAAAGCCTGGACCCAACAGGCCCCTTTCAAACCACTCGCACAGTTTCGGACTCGTTGCCCCCAGAACCTGGAGATGCCCGAAGCCTCCGCCGTGCAGTTCACACTTCACTCCATAGGCCTCACATAGATCCACGCACTTCTTCACGGCCGTGATGCCTCCGAACCCGCACTCCATCCGTATCATGTCCGCTGCTCGCCTAGTAATCCACTCACCCCGAGTGAAGAAGCTGCCTCCACTCATCTCAGGCGCGAGAACCGGGATCTTGAGTCCACTGCAGAGCGTGATGTAGGACTCTATTCTATCTTCTAACAAGGGTTGTTCGAACCAGTAGAAGTTCAGCTTCTCCAGCTCCCTCCCGACCCACAAGGCTTCTTCCAGAGAATACCCGCCACCAGCTCCCACTGTCCACGGGTCATACATCAGAATCATCTCATCGCCCACTCTCTCCCGAACAGCTTTGCAGACCTCAATGTCTTCTCTGGGAAAGGTAATGGTGTCGGGACACGGACGCTTCTTGATGGGGTCATAAAAGATGTATGGGTGTATCTTATAGGCCTTGTATCCTTCTTTTAAACACGCTTCAGCGTGGTCAGCGTACACCTCTGGCGTACCTAGGTTCGGACCTGAGCTGGCATAGGCCTTTACTCGATCCCGAAATCCGCCGAGAAGCTTGTGAATAGGGACTTTAAAGTACTTTCCAGCCAAGTCCCAGAGTGCCATGTCTATGACGCCGATTATCCGCTCGCTGACCCGCCATCTGGTTAAAGAGTACATCCACTGCCACAGCCGCTCCCTGTCGAAGGGGTCTTCTCCAACGAGTAATGGTTTGATCCATCGATCAGTGACTGCCTTATCGCCGCCGAGATAGAGCCCCTCGGCACCTTCTTCCGTCACAATCCGTGTCAGACTTGACGTTACCTCGTACTTGGGCCCGAAAAAATCGTATTGATATCCCCAACGCGTATAATGCACAGTACTATACGTTTTGAATTGTATGGTTTCAACATCCCGTATCTTCATTTCCATTCACCGCATCGCATATGTACGGTATACAGGCAGAGTATAAAACCTTCATTGCGCTATCTTTTTGAAGTGCTCGCAAAATCTTCACGTGCTGTGCAAGCTTTCTTGAATTGCCTGCGATTAATACAGGATATGCTTAACCTTCGCTCTTCGACACCGGCTCATTTTGTCTTTTTGTTGAGCTGTCAGTAGCTAAGCTAACTTAAAATTCGACAATAAATTCAATTAGTTAGTTAGCTCCCGAACCGTTTCTGCATCTGTTTGAGCCGTTCTTCGGAAAGGTAGTACCTGCCGTCATGCTCCAGGAACAAGCCTGTCTGGGCCATCCTACCCTGCATCATCCTAAACTGAGGGGGTAGCCCCAATTCCTCCGGGGTTTTGGCGGTTTCAGGTGAGACAGCCCCATTATTCAAGAAGATATCGGCTATCGCCTTCATCCGCTCAGGGAAGGCTCCTCGCGCAACTGTTAACCCAGCCACCCCGCCTTGTTGTTGCCTCATCGGAACTGGTACATCAAATGTTATTCTCTCAAAATCCTCGTCTCCATTTGTTCCCTTGAACTGGCTCATGTAGAGACGATAATAGAAGCCTTTTGCGGTCAGCAGCTCCTCATGGGTACCTCGCTCAATGATCTCTCCGTGGTTGATGACCAACACTTGGTCGGCGTTCCTGATGGTGCTCAGCCTGTGGGCGATCACGAAACTCGTCCTCCCCTCCATGAGCTTTACCAGGGCTTCCTGTATCTGTACCTCGGTTCGGGTATCGATGCTGCTCGTTGCTTCATCCAAGATGAGAATGCCCGGATTCGCGACTATGGCTCTGGCTATGGATAGCAGCTGGCGTTGGCCTTGGCTGAGGTTGCTACCCCGCTCGGAGATTACCGTTTGATAGCCTTGAGAGAGTCTTGTGATGAAGTGGTCGGCATTGGCTAACTTCGCTGCTTCCATGCACTCCTCGTCTGTTGCGTCCAACCGACCATAGCGGATGTTGTCCATCACGGTTCCTGAGAAGAGGAAAACGTCTTGGAGGACGATGCCCAACTGTCTGCGTAGCGTGTCTTTCTGAATCTGACTGACGTCATGTCCGTCCAGGGTGATAATGCCGCCTTGGATGTCGTAGAACCGTGTGAGCACGTTAATGATGGTGGTTTTTCCCGCGCCCGTGGGCCCCACCAGCGCTATAATCTGTCCGGGCTCGGTGACAAAGCTCACGTCCTTGAGGACGGGAACCTCGGGTACATAGTTGAAGTCTACGTGGTCAAATATCACTTGACCCTTGATGTAATCGAGAGGGACGGCGTCTGGAGTGTCCTGTACTTCTGGTCTCTCATCAATGATTTCAAAGATGCGTTCGGAGCCCGCGAGGGCTGACTGGATGCTGTTGTAAAGCTCTGCTATTTGTCGGAGGGGTTGAGCGAATTGTCGCGAGTAGCTGATGAAGGAGGCAATTGTGCCAACACTAGCCAACCCCTGTAGGACGAGCCATCCGCCTAAGCCAGCTACGACGGCGATATTGAGATTACTCAGGATCCCCATGAGGGGCATGATTAAAAGAGCGTACGTCATGGCGTGGATGCCCGTATCACGCACGGCGTGGTTTATCTGGTCAAAGGACTCAAGAGCGGACTTCTGCTGATCAAATGCGATTACCGCGCGCTCTCCGCTCAGGGTTTCCTCCATGGTGGCGTTGAGGCGTCCCATGTTCATCTGAAGACTGCGGAAGCCTGAGCGTGTACGCTTGGCCACTAAGGCCGTGATTCCTACCATGATGGGAAAGACGAGGAGGCTGCCCAGCGCGAGCCAGCTGTTAAGACGGAACATGATCAGTAAAACGCCGACCGAGGTCAATAAGCTCGTGATAAGTCGCGTGACGTTCTGGGTTAGGGCTTGATTGACGGCGTTAACGTCGTTGGTCAGTCGACTCATCAGGTCGCCTGCAGGTCGTCTATCAAAGAAGCTTAACGAGAGGGTTTGGATGTGCTCGAAGAGTTCCTTTCGAAGGTTTTTCAGAACCCGTTGGGCGACGGTCACCATGATCCAGCCGCTTGCCATGGACGTGACGGCTTGTGCAAGATAAGTGCCAAGCATGAGGAGCGAGATACGGAGCAACCCCTGAAGGTCGCCTGAACTTATGAATTGATCTATAACGACGCCGATGAAGTAGGGTCCAAGCAAGGAAAGGAGGGTGCTCGTCACAACCAAGAACACGACTACGCCCAGCTGCAGTCGAAAGGGCTTGAGGTATGAGAGGAGTCGTCGTAAGGCGCCTCTCGGATCCTTTGCCTTTTCAATCCTTCTGCCGCCCATGTGACCCGGTGGTCCCCGTCCACGGAATCCTGCACTTCGACCTTCACGGCCACGGTCACTCATCATCTTCACCTCCTGTTCCAAGCTGCGAGTCATAAATTTCCCGATATATGGGACTTGTTTGCATCAGTTCAGAGTGCGTGCCTTCGGCCGCGATCGTCCCCTTATTCAGCACCACGATCTTATCGGCGTTGAGGACGGTGCTCACGCGTTGTGCGACGATGAAGTTCGTGCGATCCTTCATCAGCGCCTCCATGGCCTCATGGATTTTCGCCTCGGTCTCCACGTCTACAAATCGGGTGCTGTCGTCTAAGATGAGTATCCTCGGATTCACGAGGAGGGCGCGGGCTATAGCAAGCCTCTGCTTCTGCCCACCAGAGAGATTGACGCCCCTCTGCCCGACCAGGGTATCGTAGCCGTCGGGAAAGCCCATAATAAACTCGTGGGCTTCCGCGGCCTTCGCCGCGGCTAATACTTCTCCTTCCGTGGCGTCTGCTTTGCCATACTTGATATTGTCGCGGATTGTGCCAGAGAAGAGGATGACCTCCTGAAGGCTCATGCCGATGTGAGTGCGAAGCGAGGTTTGAGTAATATTTCGTACATCCATGTTGTCGATGGTGACTCGTCCCTCAGTGACGTCGTAAAACCGAGGGATTAGATGAATTAGACTTGTTTTACCGGAGCCTGTAGCGCCAAGAATTGCCACGGTTTGCCCAGGTTCGGCTACGAGGTTAATCTTCTGTAAAACGGGCTCAGAGCCATCCCCATCGTAGCTGAAGGAGACATCTTCAAAGGCCACCCTCCCTTTGAGGGTCGTGATGGTCTTTGCGTCTGGTGCGTCCTGCACTTGTGGCGTGGAGTCAATGATCTCTATCACCCTTTCGGCTGAGGCGTTTGCAGCGGAGATCTGACCGGCCATCATTGAGAGCATGAGTAAGGGGAACATGGTGGATAGAAGGTAGTTGATAAATGCCATGATTTCGCCTATCGTTAGGGTGCCTGCTATAGCTTGAAGCCCGCCAAAGTACACGACGGCCACAGTGCTTAGGTTCATTATCAGGATCATTATGGGGAAGAGTACAGAGATAAGGCGGGACACTTTGAAGCTCTGGTTCATGAGATCGGTGTTTGCTTCGTTAAACCGTGTGTTCTCGTAGTCTCTTCGGACGAAGGCCTTGACCACGCGGATCCCCGCAAGGTTTTCCTGAAGAATCTGGTTCAGAGTCTCAAGCTTCTTCTGAACCGCTAGGAAGATGGGTTGAGCGATTCTAACAAAAATGATGATGAGGATGAGGGTGAGTGGGAGTAGGAGAAGCACCGTCAATGCGAGTTGCTGGTTTGTTGCGATCATGAAGGCGATGCTGCCTATCAATAAAAGGGGAGCCCGAACGAGCATCCGCAGCCCGAGTAGGACCATCATCTGAAGCTGATTGACGTCGCTGGTGAGACGTACAAGCAGTCGTCCCGTCTGGAAGGAGTCGAGGTTTCCGAAACTGAAGGACTGGATCTTATGGTAGAGGGCCTTCCGTACGTCCGCTGCGAAGCGTTGGGAGGCTCTTACAGAGAACACAGAATTAGCGAGGGCTAATAAGGCACTGAGGATCGACGCGCCTATCATTATGAGACTGGTCTGGAATATAACCGACATGTTTTTACTGGCGACGCCCTGGTCAATGATGATTTGGACGAACCGTGGAATTGAAAGATCGACTCCCACGACCAAGGCAAGGAGCGCCATGGCCAAGACTGCATCCCGCGTATAGGGTTTGAGGAACTTGAGTACCCTAGTGAGCACGCTCATATCATTTTCTCCAGTCTGATGTTGCTTACCTTGTTCGCCTCGAAGCAGGTGATTCCATTTCGTCGCGCATCCATTTGGCTAGCTATCTGGTGTGCTCCTAGGTTCTCAGGATGTAACATTGACAGGTTTGTAGACACTCCACCACCACGAGCAAAATAAATATCACTTGCGATATCACAGGAGATAAATAAAGGTTACTCGTTTTTCCACCTCTATCAGACGAAGTCTTATCTGACGGCATTGGTAATCGAAACACGGGAAGAGGTACATATGACTCTGGTGCAGGGTGGCTCGAAAACTTTCATTTTCCTCCTCCCTCAGTCAACGGGAAGACATAACAACCATACCACGGGATTCCTAGCCTTGAAAAGAGTGCCCAGTCTTTTGCCAGATTTCGCAAGGGATTCCAAGTCGACGTCTATTCGGATGGTCGAGTAACCGGCCGTTCTTGCGTGAGAACGAACAATCCACAAATCAGGAGCGTGGCCCCTATTGTTTGCATTGGGGTGATGATTTCCCCAAGGAAGCGCCATGCCAGGATCGCTGTGAAGAATGGAGCCGATAATTCGGTCAGAGCGATGTGACTGGCTTTGCTCCGGCGTAAACCCTCGTAATAAAAAATGTATCCCAAGCCGACTAACACGCCTAATAGAACTTGATAGACGGAGGTAACGACTAACTGGTTTAAAATGAGTAAAAGCGGAAGGAACACGAGGGAGGCAATGACGAATCGATAACACACTATGAGGACGCTGCTTGTTTCCTCAGTCAGCTGTTTCCCCGGTATCGCCACGATGGCCCAACTCACAGTCGCAAAGAACACAGTTAAATCACCCAAATTACCAAAGGCGAATGATGCAAGGTTGTCAACAGTTCTGCTTGTGATTAGAACGGCAGCACAAACGATGAGAACCCCCGCAAGAAAATCGCGTTTCTGCAACCGCTCTTTCAAAAAATAGAAACCAAAGAGCGAAACAAACAGGGGCTGCAGATGCGCGATCAACGTGGCGTTAACGGCGAAGGTCTGGGATAAACCAAAGAAATACATCACGGGAGCGAACACAGTGCCTACAAGCCCCACAACCAAAAGCTTTGAGACGTTTTTTCGAGTAAATTTCACGTGGATTCGTCGCGCCAGAACGTATGCGAAGGCTGTCAAGGCTGCAAAAAACGCTTCCGTCGCGGCTACTTGCAGGAAGGTGGCAGAGTGAAACAGCATTTTTCCGAGAACAGCCTCAACAGCCCAGATGGCTCCGGCGCACACCCCAAATAAAAGTCCGAGAATCTGTTGATCGACCATGCACAAGCCACCGGTCTTCACGACCCTTTGTAAAGCTAGCGAGTTATCTTCCCTAAAAGTCCTATGGGCGTTGAGAGATGGAGTCTGCGTCTTAAAGAAAGGAGGTGTTAACTAGTTACGACGTGATTGCCTACTGGACACGAAACGGGCGTCTCTGCGTCTACGCGCAATCAATGCAGGTCATTTGTATTTGATAGTGGATCAGTCGAACCCGTAAGGTCTCTCATCATCGGCCTTGTGTCGCGCGCGCGGAAGCATCGTCTCAAATGTTAAGTTCCTTTGAAATTACTTCCAAAGTTAATCGCAGAAAAGTTGTGCTGAGAAGACATAGCTTGCGGAAAAAGGACGCCATCATGGTACGTCTTATAAGGTCTGAGAGGACAGCCAAATTTATTACACTTAACTCAGAAGAGTATATGTGGTGTACGCTTAGTGGACTTCAATTTTATGATAGGCGGGGAGGCGGGGCAGGGTGTTCAATCCATGGGATACATTCTAGCTCGGTCGATGGCGAAGGGAGGATACTCTGTCCTAGCAAGTCAGGATTATGAGTCCCGAGTTCGTGGAGGTCACAACTTTTTTGCAGTGAGAGTAAGTGACCGCCCCGTCCAAGCCATCTCCGAAGAGGTAAATCTCCTCATTGCCCTAAATGAGGAGACAATAAATCTTCATAGAGGGGAGTTAACGAAAGACGGCCTGATCCTCTACGACGGTGAACGAGGTAAGAGGGTAGCCGCGGAGCCTACCCTCGTCAGTGTGCCCTTTGAACGGTTGGCCTTAGAGCGGACGGGAAACCGGATAATGGGCAACACAGTGGCTCTTGGAGCCGCCTTACGTCTGGTACAATATGATTTTGAGATCCTCTCCGCGGTGCTGCGGAAAACTTTTGGTAAAAAAGGTCTAGAGGTAGCGGAAAAGAACGTAGACGCGGCGCGTGCAGGATACGACTTCGTTCACGAGCGAAGTCCAGGATTTAGGCACCGATTAGCGCCTGTGGGGGCATCGCGGAATATGGTGATTAATGGCGGGGAAGCTGTGGCTTTAGGCGCGTTGGCAGCTGGATGCAAATTCGTGAGCGGATATCCCATGACCCCTACCACGGGGATACTGCAATACTTTGCTGGACAGGCAGAGGCGTTCAACGTAGTCTTCGAGCAAGCCGAAGACGAGATAGCTGCCATCAACATGGTTCTTGGAGCGTCCTACGCTGGTGTACGGGCGTTGACCGCCACGTCTGGGGGTGGATTCTCCCTGATGGTGGAGAGCTTGAGCTTGGCGGGGATGACCGAGACGCCTGTAGTGATCGTGTTAGGTCAAAGGGTGGGTCCAGCCACGGGCTTACCGACCCGGACGGAGCAAGGTGAATTAGAGTTCGCCATCCATGCGGGGCATGGCATGTTTCCCCGGGTAATCTTCGCCCCCGGAACGGCGGAGGAAGCCTTCTACCTGACGGTTAAGGCCTTTAACCTCGCGGAGCGGTATCAGGTTCCGGTCATCCTCTTGACCGATACGTACTTATCAGACACGTATGTGACTGCTGAGTTCGATCTTTCCAAAGTAACAGTTGAGAGGGGCGAATTTCTCTCTGACGAAGAGGTGCACGCTCTAGGAAGATACATGTATATGCGACACAAGCTCACCCCCTCCGGTGTCTCGCCGAGAGTCATTCCAGGACAGGCAGCCGCGCTTGTGGTGACGGATAGCGATGAACACACGGAGGACGGCCACATCACCGAGTCCACTGAAGTCCGCCTCCAGATGGTGCAGAAACGCCTCAATAAGATGGCTGGACTCAGGACTGAAATTGGTACTCCTCACGCATATGGGCCTGAAGAAGCGGAAACGGTACTGGTGTGTTGGGGTTCAACATATGGCGTGCTAAGGGAAGCGGTCGACCGGTTAAACAGCGCGAATACAGTAGTCAGGATGATTCAAATGAGTGAGATCTGGCCCTTCCCGCGGAAAGCGTTCATGGACGCGATAAAGGGGTTCCACCGATTGATCGTGGTAGAGGGCAATGCTACGGGACAGATGGCGCACCTTATACGGGCGGAAACCGGTGTGGATGCGACGGGAAAAATATTGCGGTACGATGGCCGTCCCCTGACGCCGACATACGTTATCACTAGGTTTCATGAGGAGGTGGAGGCCTAATGGTGACGATAAAAGATTATGAGGGCGGGAAAACGGCGTGGTGTCCTGGATGCGGCAACTTCCAGATATTACTCGCGTTGAAACACGCCCTCGTCGAACTCGCCTTGGAGCCCCATCAAGTCCTCTTCGTTTCCGGCATAGGCCAATCCTCGAAGCTACCGCACTATCTCAAGGGTAACCTGTTTAACGGCCTTCATGGGAGATCTCTGCCCGTTGCGACGGGGGCTAAGATCGCCAACCACGCGTTGACCGTGTTGGTCGTCGGTGGCGACGGAGACGGCTACGCGGAGGGGGGAAACCACTTCGTACATGCTATTCGTCGAAACCTGGACATGACTTACATCGTCCATAACAACCAAATATATGGCCTGACGAAGGGTCAAGCCTCCCCAACGAGCGAGCGATGCTTCGTAACGAAAACGACGCCGGGAGGCGTCATACTTCAGCCGTTAAACCCGATAGCCTTAGCAATCGCATTGGGAGCGACCTTTGTGGCGAGAGGCTTCTCTGCTCAGACACCGCTACTTACCCAACTCATCGTCGAAGGCATTCAACACAAGGGCTTCGCGCTGATCGATGTGCTCCAGCCATGCGTCTCCTTCAACCACCTGAATACCTATGCTTGGTACAAGGAGCGGGTCTACGAGGTGGGAGACGAGGAAGACTACGATCCGGAGGATCAACTCGCCGCGTTCCAAAAAGCTCAGGAATGGGGTGATAAGATACCGATCGGCGTCATCTACCGGTCAGAACGACCTACCTATGAAGAACAAGTTCCCGTCCTCAAAGCAGGGCCCTTAGTCATGCAGGGGCATGATCCCCGTGAGTTAGAGGATCTACTTGAGGAGTTCATCCCGTGAACGCTCGTCTGTTCCGGGAAGGTTCTGCTCTTCACAGAGGGGACAAAGATCGTAGATCATCCCACATGTGCCAGA
>JAOZHB010000085.1 GCA_026015035.1 Candidatus Bathyarchaeota archaeon
TACAAGATGACAGGGTTGCAGAGAACATACAGGCCTGCTATCAACGATCCTAAAATCGAGATGAAGATTCTTCGTCCTCAAGAGATTCCGATCCACGTCTCAGAGGGCCTTCAAGACATTGGCATAACCGGGATGGACTGGGTCAGGGAGACCGGAGCCGACGTCGAAGTGCTTTTAGACTTAGAGTTCGGAAAGATACGGATGGTGCTTGCGGTTCCAGACGAGTGGGAGGACGTGAACTCCCTCTCGAATCTACTGGAAGTATTTTGGAAGAAAGGAAAAAATGTTCGAATCTCAACCGAGTATTTGAATACCGCCGTTCAATACGTTAAATCCAACCCGATATACCAAGAGACTTTTAGAGATGGCACCCCCTTGGTGATAACACCCTGGTGGAAGACGGGTGACAACTCAAGGGTCAGCGTTTTCCTGTCCTTTGGCGCAACAGAAGCCAAGCCTCCGGAGAACGCGGATGCTATCATGGAAGTTGTTGAGACGGGAACAACGTTACAACAGAATAACTTGAAGATCATCGATACCATCGCGGAATCCACCGCGGTCTTGATCGCTAACAAGAAGGCTTTGTTTGACCCTGAGAAACGAGAGAAGATCTATGACATACTGACCCTCTTGAAGGGGGTGGTGGATGGACGGAAAAAGATCCATATCTTTGTAAATGTCCGTGAGGAGAACTTGGAGCGACTTGTAAGCGAGCTCCCCGCCTTGAAGAGGCCGACGATAAGTCCCCTTTCGGATGGAGGATGGTATTCCGTGAACACCGTTATCGATCGAAAGGACTTCCTGGAAACCCTTCCCACTCTCAGGAAACTGGCTCAGGGACTCGTTGTTCATGTGCCTCGCCAGATTCTCTCCCTCCAAGAACTATTTGAAGGAGAAAAGAATGCCTCGAAAAACGGCGATGAAGATTAGGCGGTTCTCCACTGTTGAGGATGACTGGCTTAGACGTCGACGGACATCCAGGGTCTTCGACGATCCATCGTTAGAGGCTTTGGTGAAGGACATCATCGGTGAGGTGCAAAAGCGGGGTGACAAAGCCCTTTTCGATTTTACCAAGAAATTTGATGACGTTGCCTTGTATGAACGGGGTATTCCAGTCAAGGAAAAAGATGTACAAGGAGCTTATGAAAAGGTTAACGACGAAGAGATATCAGCTTTAACCTATTTGAAGGACAGAATAACGAAGACAGAGCGATGCATTTTAGAGAAAGCTAGTTTTATCCAGAAAGAGGACGGCCTCACTATACATCACACTTTGACGCCACTTCGAAGCGTTGGATGCTACGTCCCCGGAGGCCTTGCAGCTTACCCCAGCACTCTTCTGATGACAGCTGTGCCAGCGAAGGTAGCGGGTGTTCCAAGGATAGCTGTATGTTCTCCTCCCACCTTCAAGGGGGAGATCAACCCACTCATTCTGGTGGCTGCCGACATCTGTGGCGTGAATGAGATTTATCGTGTGGGTGGGGCTCAGGCGGTCGCCGCCTTAGCCTACGGAACCGATTCCATAGACCCAGTGATGAAGATTGTGGGTCCGGGACGGAGAATTGTAAATTTTGCGAAGGCTGTGGTCTCACGGGATGTTGCTGTTGACCTACCCGCTGGACCAAGTGAACTCCTCGTCTTAGCCGATGAAACCGCGGACCCTCGGTTTGTCGCGTTGGACCTGATTTCCCAATCCGAGCATGGACCTGACAACGTTGTGGGGGTGGTCACCCCTTACGAAGGTTTTGCGCGAAGAGTCATCGACGAGGTAGAAACCCTCATTGACGTGGTTGATAGAGGAGAGATTGTTCTTCAATCCCTTTCTGAAAAAGGATTCGTGATGGTCTGTGAGGATTTGGATGCTGCCATAGATTTTGTGAACGCGTTTGCCCCCGAACACTTAGAAATCATGACGCGAAACCCTTCCAAGGTGGCTGAAAGAATCCAGTCTGCTGGCCTTATTCTACTCGGTCCCTACTCTCCGGTGTCCGGAAGCGACTACTGTTTTGGAACCAATCATGTTCTTCCTACAGGTGGTTTCAGCCGCACGTATTCCGGTCTATCGTCCCTCGACTTCGTGAAGAGGGTCAATGTGGTGGCGTGTACGAAGGAGCGTTTGAAAGCTGTTGAACCTGTAGTCAGAGCGTTGGCTCTGAGTGAGGGACTTCCCAATCATTTTATGGCTTTGAAGGAGAGGTTGAACGTTTGAGCACAGCTGAATGGATTAGACACCGATTGAAGGAGACTGTGAGAGAAGTATACGTACCAAGCGGGGACGCACTTCCCGCGATACCTGCGGGGGGCCTCAACAGAAAGGATCTAGTTAGGCTCGATGCCAACGAAAATCTCTTATTTCCTCCTCCCTTGTTATCGGCTGTTCTGAGAGAAGTAGTTGACGAAGTTGACGTGCGGACGTATCCTCGACTTGAAGAGGAAGGTCTGAATGAGGCCATAGCGGACTATCTGAATTTCCCCACCACCCAGATTGTTGTCAGCAATGGTTCGGATCCTCTAATTGAGTCCTGTGTCAAGGCCTTCCTCAGAGGCGATGAAGAAGCTATTTCCATTTCACCCACCTTTGCCATGTACAAGATCATCACGAGGAACCACGGATTTAACTACGTAGAGGTTCCGCTGAAGGAAGACTTCTCCTTAAACGTGGATGTGTTCCTCTCCGAAGTGAAGGCGAACACGGTCCTCTGCTTTCTCAATTCCCCAAACAATCCAACGGGAAACCAGTTTCCTCTCGCGGACGTTAAGAAGATCATTGAAGCGTTTAACGGCTTCGTCGTAATCGACGAGGCCTATGTGGATTTTGCGCCCTACTCCGTTCTTGATCTGATTAAAAAATCGGAGAATTTAATTGTTTTACGAACGTTCTCCAAGGCCTTTGGCCTCGCAGGCCTGAGGATCGGGTATTCTCTAAGTAATTCAGAGGTCACTGACGCTTTGAAAAGAGTCCAATTGCCCTTCAACGTCAACAAAGTCTCTCTTACAACAGCGAGAAAGATTCTAGAGCATCGGGACGTGATCGCGGATGTGGTTTCCCTGGTGAAGTCTGAGCGAGGCAAGCTCTTCAGACGCATGGCAAAGATTTCAGGTGTCACGCCCTTCAACTCCGACGCCAACTTCATCCTCTTCAAGACGGAGAAAGACCCTGAAAAGATTTATCATGGCCTTCAGAAAAAAGGGGTACTCGTCAGAAGGTTTAAAAGCATTCTTGAAAGAGGAGAGTTCCTCAGGGTAACTGTCGGCCTTCCCAAGATGAATGCGAGCTTTACCGATTCTCTCAAGGAACTCTGCGAGGAATAACCATTGACTGGAGAATACGTGGAGACTAGAGTGGACGCTGGAGTCGTCATGGTGAGAACGGATTGCGTAGCCCCTTTAAATACGATAGATGCGATTATCTTTGACTGCGACGGAGTCCTCATAGACGTTAGAGACTCATATACAAAGGCGATTCATGCAACTGTAACCTATTTTATGAGGGAATTGTTTGGAGTTGACTTCCCAGCCACGCAGTCTCTAATGGAGTTAATCCACACCTTCAAGAAGAGTGGGGGCTTCAACAATGAATGGGATGTAGCATACTCCCTCTTACTCCACCTCTTCAATAAACTACCCAAAAGGCTTCAAATAAGAATGATGGCGTTTCGCCATCAATTAGCCGACGAGACTCTTTTAGAACGATTCTTCCTCGCAAAAAAAATGTTCCAGAGTCAACTTCAACCTCAAGAACATGCCTCCTTGCTAGACCTGGGTCCTGCATTCGATTTAGCGAGGAAGGCGGATAGCACCGGTATTTCATCGATAGAACGAGTATTCAAGAACACCCTGGATTCCAAGGACGTCTTTGGTGTCACTCAACATTTCTTGACATATCCGGGGAGAGTTGGAGAGAGCCTGTTAACCACCATCTTCGAAGAGATATTTTGTGGGTCAGACCTCTTTGAAAAACAATATGAAGTAAAGCCTCAATTCTATTTAGGCAGTGGTCTGATTACTAAGGAGAAACGAATTGTTTCTCAGGAAATCTTAAACGACCTCGCGTCACTCGTAGGCCGATACAAATTTGGTATTGCGACGGGCAGGCCCTATTATCTGGCCAAACACACGCTGGGAAGTCTCTTGGACACCTTCGATAGAAAAGCCTCCATCTTCATAGAGGATGTGTTAGAAGCGGAGAGAAACGAACGGACTACAGATGGAGAAATCGACCTGACCAAGCCGAATCCCTTTTCCCTACTCCAATCGGCTGAAGGCTTAAATCCTTTCAATAGAGCTGCTTATGTGGGAGATTCTGCGGAGGACGTGATCATGGTTAAGAAGGCTTGCAGGCTGGACAACCGCTTTTTATCGGTGGGCGTTTATTCGACGTCCAGTTTTCGGGAAGATCTTATCTCCAACTTCATTGAGCTGGAGACCGATGTTATCCTTCCCTCGATCAAAGAGTTGGCAGGTTTAATTGAAAACTTTGGGATGATGAGACGATGAGATTAGGAGAGATATCTCGAAGTACGAAGGAAACCCAAATCGTCCTCACCGTAAATTTGGATGGGGTTGGCGACTCCAAGATGAGTTCTGGTCTTAGCTTCTTCGACCACCTCGTTAATAGTTTTGCCACTCACAGTTTGATCGATATCGACGTGAATGTAACGGGTGACTTGAAACACCATTTGATGGAGGATGTAGCCCTCTGTTTGGGTGAAGCTCTCAGAAAGGCCTTGGGCGACGGATCGGGCGTAAATCGATTTGGATATGCCATCGTTCCCATGGACTGTTCCCTAGCCATCGCCTCCGTTGATCTTGTGAAGAGGCCGTACTCAAAAATCAATTTAAAAATCGAGGGAAGAGCCATTGAGGACACCGCGAGGGAAGACATAATCCACTTCCTGGAAACCCTGTCCGCCTCCATGCAAGCCAACATCCATGTCTGGGTTCTCTACGGAAAAAACGATCATCATAAAGTTGAAGCCGCCATCAAGGCCTTCGCACTCTCCATGAGGCAGGCCGTTGCCGTCGATCCGAGGAGGAAGAGGATTCCCAGCGCCAAGGGCGTAATGTAAACCAATCAAAGTTCTCCATCAAGTGAATGGACTATGAACGTCATTCCAGCAATCGATCTC
>JAOZHB010000089.1 GCA_026015035.1 Candidatus Bathyarchaeota archaeon
GAAATGCATGACTGGAAGGTCTGACCCAACAACGCGTGGGGAGTCCTGCGGGCGTAGACGATGGTTTTTTGCGGATTCACGCCGTTATTGAAGTGGACGAATTTACAATTCTGGTACTTCAATCCAACTAAAGCGCACGCTAAATATTGAGGAACTGATGAGTTAAGTTTAAACGCATGATAACTTTCTAAAAGCTAGCTGACTCTAGCTATCCTTGCTGCAATTCGATGTCTAATATTTCCGATATTCAGTACGATGATTATTGTAACAGCGACTACTGTAAAAATCAATATCATAGTAGTCCAGTAAGGCCATGTATTAGCAATACCGAAACTGTCGTGAAGTTTAGAGATTAAATGTTCATTGTATGCAAGCAATAGAGCGGCAGTAGTTTCAGTGTTCGCGGTTCCAAATCTCGACCCATTCAACCATCTTTGTGTTGTGATTCCACCTGTTTTGTTGTTTTGGTAGCTCCAAGCTGCTGCTTCAACAAATTCTGTTATGGTTGAGTCAAATTCAGTCACTCGTTGAGTGAAAAGAAACAGACCATCTTTGTAGTTCTGGTAGCGACGATAAGTGATGCTGTTTGGGTTATATACTGCTTGATCATAGAAACCATAATTTGTGTTGTGATTCCACAGAGCTTCACCCTTTCTAAACCAGTTTTCTGACATTACTCTGTCGCCTTTTAGCCAAAAGTTGAGAGACATGTAGAAGCAAAGATCTGCATACGTATCAGCATCTTGGAAGGTGCCTGCATTATCATGAGGTTGATGCCTATCAAGGAGAACTTGCACTCGAGTTCCATTCACAACGCCATCATTCACAACTATATCCTTACCATCATGAATTACTGTTGGAATAGGTACGCCAATAGCCACCTCAAACAACAAAGGCCAACCCCAATCGTCAATATATCGTTGGACAGTATCGGTTATGTTATCAGCAATCTTTTGATTGAATGGTTGTAAGGCGTATCCTGCATATAGGTTGTCACTGTACACCCAGTAAGTGTTATAGCAGGGGACTGGATCTGGACTGGGATTCGGACCTTTATCCTCGCTGTTTGCTACTAAACCAACAGTTGGATTATACATTTTTAAGAGATACGAAGAGGTGTTGTTAAGTTGAGTCGAGGAAGGGTGTGAGTCAGAGACTTTAGGATTGGTAAATGAGGAGTCTATTACAGAGATGGTAGACACAAGGAGAACTAATGTAATGATAATGATGAGTGAAAATGCAGTCTTGCTCAAAATTAACATCTCTACGTTTTCTGTAACTAACCTTTTGAGTTAATATGTGGAACTACGAGAAATATGTTTAACGTATACTCGTGTAGCGCGCGCGCTTTAGCGCGTGCTAAATAGCTAGCTAGCGTGCGTTAAACTAGCTAGCTTATAAACAGCTAGAAAATATAGTCTGTTTTCTGAGGTGCTACTTAAGAGGAAAAATACCTTTAGCTATTAGTTCTTTGCCTAATAGATAATTGGTGTCATCTACTATTACGCTGGTTCTCGGTCCATCCCAAAAAACGAGTGAGATAGATTCTTTAATAATGACTGCGCGCGCTACACAAATTATACACAAACGAGTAGAAACTCAGAAAAGCTTGATTCAGGCTCCTTTTACGAAAATAAGGTTGAAAAATTGGTAGCCCGGAGGAAACCTTACTCTGGAGTAGCATATACTTGTGATGCAGTCCTGAGCTCCATAAGGATTGCATGCTTCAACGCGTCGTTCAACACTTCGATTTTCCTCGATTCAGGATCGACAACCGTTCTGTGAGGCTTAACTAAAGCATCTCGCGTAAGTACTTCATCAGGGTTCAATCCCAGAGATTCAGCGAACATCTTTAACCGCTCGATCTTTGACAACTGCGTCTTTGGTCGAATGCTTAATCCACTGGAAGCGTAGAGGTTGCGTAACTGCTCGACAGCGATGCTGTTGTAAATGCTGATTCTATGCCCCATCATATACTCAATATATTCCGTTGGAATAGTCCGGAGATATTCGAGTTGTGTTTTGAAATATTTCCGAATTGAATGAGGACGTACACAGTAACGCTTTGCTTCACCTTTCACGATAATGCTGGCTCTAAATAGCAACTTATGGACTAGTGTTGTAATCCCCGCTCCTGATACCGGAATAACTACGTTTCGGCACTCGTTTCGTATCAACGGCGAGTCATCAGTCAAGACCTCAGGAGGTATCTTTTCTGTACCTTGTCTCCGCATATCGAGATACGCTTTCAAGTACTGAATTGCCTCTGCTCCGAGAAACGTGTCATAGGCACCGTACTTGCCCTTCGTGATCTCTGCTTCTACGTGGATGTGTACAGGAGCGATTCCAGCCTCTAAATCTTGTCTGACGTGACCATAAGTCAACTTCACGAGAGTGCCGATCCTTATACCGCTAAGAGCCAGAATGCTCACTACAGTCTTTCCCTTGATAGGGGCGATATCTATGACTTTGAACAACTCTTTTGGCGTAGGTGCTCTATCGGGATATTTTACGTATTTTGGAATTCGATAAGGGAGCACGAGCGTCAATCCATTCGTTCTGAAAAGCGTTTTAACGCCTTTAACGTAGTTGTTGATGGTTCCGGAAGCTAAGTCTTCAACTTGAAGATCGCCAATGAACGCATCAACCTCGTTGATGTAGTCGTCAATGGTCTTTTCGTTCATCTTAACTTCGCTAATAATGCTATCTGGGGATTTGCGTAACCATTTGCAGAATCGACGGACGCTAAAGACATCATTGTATAGGGTTGCTTTGCTTTGACTTTTCGTATATTTTAACCGATAACCAGCAATGTTCTGAACTGACTCGTTTTCGATGGCGAAGGGGATTAAGGAACGCATTTTGCCTTTGAATGCCTCAATGATGAACCGTCTAGTAGCTTTTTCTCTCGGAGTTTCAGCTTCTTCAATCAGTTTTTGGAGCTCGTTTATGTCTGCAATGTCAGTTTTAGTCAGCGTTTGCATTTTTCTTTCACTTTTTCTGATAATTGATTTGTTTGTAAGTGTCAATAAGGCTTGCGTATTTCTCTGATCTCAAGGATATTCGACTTTAGGATGATTAGACCGGTTTCACGCACTTCGTTGACAAAGGGTTTCACGCTTCGATCATGAATGAGGAATAGAGCTTCATTCGTTTCATGCATCATCCAACCCAATGTCTCCCTAATGTTAGAACTCTCATAGAGTTTTGGATCGGAGTTTCGGAATAGAACATGATCTTTGTATCGGACATAAATCGACCTATTACTGTGACTTTTAAGGCTTGGACTACTTGCTTCTACACCTCCATTCGTTTTTGTTTCCATGAAGAAGGGTTATATTCGTGGATGGGGGCATCTTACGTTGAGAGTCATGCCTCAAGAAAACTACTCCCTTATAGATTTTGATTGGGATGAGAGTCTGGAGAATCTAAGAAACTCATCCCTAGTTGTGGGAGACTTCGACGACTCAGAAATCGCATACACCAGAGGTGTCGCATATGCTCGTATCAAAGTCAAGGACGAGAAGGTCTCATTTGGTCTATCGCAGTATGGTAAACTGCAACTCTCAAGTCCAAACGCGGATTTGTTGAGGAGAGCCAAATCACAATTAAACAAGCTCATCGTCTGCACGAGATGGGTACCGACTGCTCCTACTACAGAAAAGCCGTCTGAAAAATATCAAAGTATAATGGATCTCCCGGAAGCCCAAGAAGCCGACTGGACCAAGATTCCGAAAAGAGAAATCCATAGGCTAAATCAACAATTTCAACTAGCTAAAGACTTAAACCTTAATTTTCTTCTGGACATTGTACGGACAACATTGAAGAGCTATGAAAAAAGCACTGATTCAGAAAAAACCAAATCCTTGTTAGAAAAGATCAAGGAGTGGCTGTCTAGTTAATTTTAAGTAGTGATGATTAGCGCGCGTGCATTGCATAATGGGAAGAGTTTAGAATGTTAGAATTGAAAAAAAATTGATTAAGAAAATCATTCGACTGTATTCTTAGCAAAGTAAATAGCGCGTGCACTCGTGCTAAAACTATATCTCGTCACATAAACGATCCCTTTTAAGATTACTACTAAGTTTTTCGATTGTATCTTCACTTGCACCATTTTTTTAAGATATTTAAATAGCTAGCTAGCTAAATTAAAGTTTTAAATCTTCTAGAGGCATCAATATATGAGGATAACATGCGCGCTACCGATTAGGAGCCAGAAAAATGAACGCATTAGTTAATGGTGACTTTTTCGATGGTTCTCCTGAATACATCGTTATTTGGTTGCTTTTAGGCATACTGTTTGGACTCCCTCTTTATTTTGCACAAAATAAATCACGTAAAAATAATGAAGGAGATGAAAAATTGACACGCTCTAGAGAAACAGAATCTCCCGAAGTTAGTTATCAAAGTGAAACTACAATTGAATGTTCTAATCTCAAGTGTAAGGCTTTAAACCCTTCAGGGTCAAAGTTCTGTTGGAATTGTGGTGCGTCGCTTGATCTTGTAATCATAGGTAATCAACTAGACTCATCCCTCAAGAAACTTAACAATGATAAACAGTCAACTATGAGAATGTTGGATGATATCGATAAAAGTCTTGTTCAAGGAAATATAAGCGAATCGATGTATAAAGATTTGAAATCTAAATACGAAAAAAGAATAAAGCAGATTGAAAAAGAAATACTTGAAACAAAGAAGAACTTTGAAGCTTTAGAAAAAGAAAGATTGTAAGAAGAATCGCGCACGCACTAATTAATCTAATAGCTAGCTAGCTATTTGCTAAATTCTTGAGAAGTGAACAAAAGGCATGGATACCGAGGATTTTGAAGAGGAGTTAAAAAAGGTATATGTTGACGCGTCGTCTGGAAGAAGATCTCAAGCTGGCGGAGATTGGTGTTACGTATTAGCCTATCTTGTTGAACATCAAATACCTAAGCAGATTAAATACGATTCTTCTTTAAATTACCTACAACGAAAAATTGAAACCGATGAGGCGGAATATTTAGCGATTATCTACGCACTGTCGAGTGTAGATGGAAACGTTATGGTTTTTTCTGATAGCAAACAAATAATTCGGGACTTGCAGAAGGGAAGAGTCACATTCAAGAACCGATACTATTTTCAAAGAATTAGTGAACTTTCAAGAGGTCGTGTTGTAAAGTTTAAGTGGGTGTCTAGAGAGTTAAATCCCGTCGGAAGGCATCTACAGGGTTCTCGTACATTTCGATGAACGAAATTAATTTTACCGCGCGCACTAAACATTATAGTTGAGTAAGAAAATAAGGTCGTTATCTTTATGCTCAATTTGTATTTCATTTATTGTATTTGTGTTTACTACCTTATCAGTAGCTTTCATTCTAATAGCTCTCGCTAGGGAGTAGTTGACTATTTCATCATCTTCGTATAACATAAAGCCATTTTTCCAGCATATTTCAAGGGTTCTATCATCAGTCTGTTTTCCTTTAACGTTTAAGAGACGCGCCATTTTTAAAGTAAGTGTCTTAATATCGGGCACAGATTTATTTTTTAGTTTCAGAAAACAATTTTTATTTCTTTTAATAAGAACTTGATTTACTATGTTGAACCTTTCTATTTTTGTTAATTTTCTGTGATCATCCCATTTATTTATTGTCAATATCGGTAAGCGCTGGTCTAACATGTATAGTTCATTTTTAATTTTAATTCCTGTTGCTACGTGTTGGTGAGCAGATGCAAAATAGATTTTTTCATTAGGATATATATTGGAGAGTAAACATGCTGTCAGTTTTGCATAGTCTCTACAAACACCCAATCTGTTTTTAAGAAGAAAATCTATTGAAATGCTTGGCGTAATTATTTTAACAAAGCCGTCGATCACTGGAATTTTTCTATTTAAATGAAGAATAACTGCAATAGTTATAACTAGTGTAGCAATACCGCCTAATAGCATATCGTATGCGCTTTCAGGAAACACCCACCCTAAATTGAAAAAACGGATAATGATGAAAACCAAGCAAATCAACAATAATATTATCCACATCGGATGCCGTTCAGTCCAGAATTCTATATTCCTATTTTGCCACTCTAAAATGTTTGTCAAGGTTTCTGCATCCGAATTTCCCTTAAGTCTAGTAGCTAATTGCTTTACTTTCTCACTTTCCCTATCTTTTACCGTTGGACAGTGTCCTTTGAAGATACGCATATAAAGAAAGTGAAAGAAATTCGAAAGCATAGTATAAACTACATCAATCTGATTTATGGATATTTTGTCATTATTATGAAGCATCGTTTGGGTTTGGGGATTAAAATTTAGTCCTAATGTCTCTCGACAGTCTTAATTATGCATATACGTTATCAAGTCGACAGATCTGTCACACGCGTGCATATATTAAAGGATGTTGAGATTCTTTGCTAGCTCGTTAATTAGCGCGCGCTATACCATTACTCGTTTGGAAATTCTGTGGGCACTCGCGCACAGTTATTCGCGAGTTCCGATGCCGCACCCACGTTCCGAATCACTTTGAACATACTGCCTCTCAGTTTAAACTTCCGTGCCATCAGTCCTTTGATAGGATCAATCTCGCCCTTTAACAGCCCAACCCAATTTTCAAGCGGACCTTCAATGGCGAAATCGGCTTTCCGAGCGTTACGATCTAACAGGACCTCCCAGTCACGACAGCGTCCATGCCAGAGATCCATAAAGAGGAGAAAATCGCGTTCCATCCGCGGCCCTGCATTCACCACGAATAGAAAGCTGCCTTCCCAATTCTTTGCCGCTTTAGCATATTCCTGATTCTGATTTAACTCTTCCACGAAGCGTTGCGCCCATTCTTCACTAGGAAAAAGTATAGTTATATCACCTCCTGATATTTCCTCTCGCAGATACTATCTACTTAAGATGGTTGGTATTGATGCCTTTGTTATTCTATGGATTGTTTTACTGCAGCAATAGTCTGATCGACGGTTAGAACAGTTTTCACCTTGAACTTAACGTATGGAGACCATTGAAGCAAAAGTGCATGTAGTCTTTCTTCAGTTGTATCACCTGAAACGGAGTATCCACGAAGCTCACCAGCAAAAATTCCCCAATCTGTTGTTATACCTTTTTTGAATTGATCCTTTATCATATCAAGCTGCGCCAGCCAAAGCTTAGCAGCATCCTCAGGATCCCCTGGAATAGCCTCTGGTTTTAATTCCCAAGTCATATAAAATTTGGTCATGATTTACTTTTCACCTCCTTTTCAATTGATAGCATATGAAGACTATGAGAAATATAATCTTTTACTAGCCGTTTAGCGCGTGTGCTATACGAAAGTAACGAACTAATACGATTAATTAATTATTTATGGAACTATTCCTGAAAAACGTTTGTTGTTATCATCATTGGGGTTTGTGGGCTAAAAATTTGGGTTTGGGGTTAATTTTTAATCCAATATTTCATTCAATTTTTTTTTAGTGACAATCACTTTCCACCACTCATTATGGTATATTTCCAACTTTGACCCGGAAAAGATTCCAATGAAGACCCATTCAATTTCAAATTTCAATTTATTCCTAAATAAGTCTGTTTGAATAAATCGATGTTTAGTCTCAATAAGTGCGTAAAGTATTTCATGGAAATCCCCACTAACAGCAAAAGAACGCTTTTTGAAAAGCCAACATAACGCTAAAGTTAATTTTTGAGATTCAGCAGTATATTTGGATAAGTATTTTGTGATGTATTTTATTCCCTTCTTCAGTTTTTGTACCGCTTGAACATCTATGAAGCTGTGATATGATTTCTCAAATCCTTCTTTCTCTGTGATTCGATATTTTCCTTTCATTCGAATAACTTTAAAATTATAGTCGTGAAAAAACATCAACAGATGAACATGAGGATATCCTTGCTTTGATGCTTCCCACCCACGTAGATAAGAAATCCGACCATACTTTTTTCGTAGATTTCTTATCCACTTATTGAAATTTTCACCGATTGTTTCCCAGGCATCTTGTATTGAACAAATTTTGATGTCAAATGTTAATGTAACAAAAACGATCCTCGCTATCTTGACATTAGCATGAGGATTAAAGAGAGTTCTCTCCCTCAGTTTATCCAAGAATTTGAGACGTTTCCATACTCTCCACCAGTAGACATCGTTCCCCCGCTTCGAACACTTGATCGCAATCGTCTCTTTTACCACTTTTCCCTTTATTCTCAAATTATCGGTTTGTTTCTGTAAAACAATATACTCATCGAAGTTTCTCCACTCAAGATAGAACTCTTCTAACCCCGTAAGATCAAAATCTCTGTTGCCAGATTCCAAAAAGTAACTTCTAGCGTATGTCAAGCGGGGCTTGTGTTCAGCGTCATAAAGTCCTTCTCTGAGCTTTTCGTATAAGGACAATTACTGGGCGTGTAGCTACACCCAATCGTCACAGCGTAAGTCGTTTCGCTCCCGCTCAACTCCCACCCCCCCCAACCAACCTATTCTAAGGAATGAAAAAAACGGGGGAAGTGGAGACCAAATAGAGAAGGATGGTAGCCCGGAGGAGATTCGAACTCCTGTCGTGGGGTCCAAAGCCCCATATGCCTAGTCAAAGATTACTCCTTTTTGACCGCTACACTACCGGGCTAATCGATAATGGGATAAAGCAATCTCTATTTTATAGATTATGCATCGAATGAAGGATCGATTTAAAACCATCATCGATTCTCTGTTTTCACCATACTCCACAGATGCAGGATATACAAGAGCATACACGTAAAGACCTGTCACCACTTTTAAGCCTCGAATCCGTTTCCCCTCAGAAGAAGCTATCCAAGGTCTCCCCAGAAGCCCAATCCACGCTTCACTAAGTCCGATAGAGCCCGTAGCTAGCTAGAAGAGGGATAAAAGTGGAATCATTAATCGACGTCGTTGCAGGCAAGGCATCCGTTTTTCTCCTAGAAAAAGGCTTGGTGTACGTGACGGAATGAACGGGAAAGGTTTATTCAACAGCGGCATCCTATTTTTGCTGGGTTGGCGAGTCGGTGAGTGGCTGACGGTTCCCGTCCGGGAGCTGGGGAAACTCCATCCACCATGCAGAGCCGCGGCACCGTGAGGTGTAAGGCGAGAGTCTTGGCAACAGAGCAGAAACGGAACGTCCACCAGTCACATGACTATGATGGGTGCTAAGTCGCTGAGGAGACGGGTGGAAACGGTGAAACGGCTGCCCCGCGGGGTGCAAGGGCAAATAGGCGTCCATGACTTCTGCAGAAGACGCGGGTAGCCCGCTTAGTTGAATGCCACCTAAAACAGAAGATGGGTTACGGCCGACACGCCAGCCTCATATCAGACAGTAAGCTAGTTAGCTAATCTAGCTACATAATTACCTAACAATAATGAAGACTGGAATTTTGAAAATTGAATTCAGAAACGAGGTATCGGACTCTAATTATATTTATGGTTATTATATTACATGATTCGGGTATGAGTGGTTCACTACTGCTGACTTGAGGTTTTTTGAAGGTATTTCATTCTCTTCAGGCTGGACTACTAATTCCATGATAAAAACATTCATAATGTCCGGGTTCTATTTTGATGAAATTGTGTGTTTGGCGAAGATTATGAGCAGAAAAACGAGTCTGAAGGAGCATCCTTTGTTATTGATCTGTCTGTCTCAATTATGCGTTTCAATTGGAAGGAATCTGGTAAACCCCATCTTCCCACTCTATGTTTCTTCCTTCAATGTTTCCTATACCGTGGTTGGTCTGGTGATGTCCTCCTTCGGGATTTCACGCTTATTTGTTGAGATACCGGGAGGAGCGTTAACAGACAGGCTGGGGAGGAAGCCCATAATAATACTGGGCTATCTCTTGTCGATGGCTTCCCACCTCATAGCTGGTTTTGCGCAGACACCTCTTGAACTGGCGGCTTCTCGTATGCTAATGGGGGCTGGTTCAGCCTTAATGCTAACAGCAGGCACGGTTTACGTTATCGAAATGGCTTCTGAAGACAGGAGGACGAGAGACCTTGCTCGCTTCCAAAGCACATTATCCATAGCAGGCATTGTAGGTCCCACGTTAGGCGGCTTAATCTCCGATAATCTTGGCATAAGAAACATCTTCTTCGTCTCAGCAGCAACCTCTTTCATCGGGGTAATACTCATATACCTGATAAGAAGCCATGAGGAAACGTCCACGCCCAAGGAAGAGCCGTCTCAGAGCACTCTCAGAATCCTAGAAATCGTTAAAGACCGGAGAATGATCATCCTCAGTGCTTCGTGCTTCATGATGTTCTTCCTCTTTTCCAGCATAAGAGGTACCATGATTCCCGTATATGGGGCTGAAACCTTGATGTTGAGCTCATTTGAGATCGGACTTGTGTTCAGTCTAACCTCTGCCACGTCAGTGGTCGGATTAGTCTTCATCACTCATCGACTTGAAGGCCGCTTAGGCAGGTTTATACTACTGCCGTTGGGCCTTCTCGTAAGTTCCATATCGGTCTTTTTAGTCTCTCTGTCCTCAAACATCATTACCCTCTCCACCTTCGTAATTCCCTTAGGGGTGGGATTAAGCATTCTCCAACCCACAGTCTTTTCTATGATAAGCGACCACGCTGAACCAGAGAACAGGGGTTTAACCATGGGCATCTCAAGAACAGTAGCAGCCTTCGGAATAGTTATCGGACCCACAATGGTGGGAGGGCTGATAGACCTCGGTCAACCTCTTTTAGCCTTCTATTTAGTAGCAGGAATCCTTGGTTTATTTTCTATATTAACACACATAGTCTTCAGGAAGCCCAAATAAGTCACCACCAAAAGAATGGCGCAGGGAGGTTAACTAGAGATTTTATGTTTAAACTTGATTAATAAATTTAGTTAATTATAAGTTGAATATGAGGATGATCTGAAACAACCTTATTAGTATTAATATCGAGATCCCAATTAAGACACGATGAATCCATCCCATAAAAACACCCTTCGTATTATATCATATGCTTTTAAGAAGACTATTTAATATTAAATACTTCACCTTTTCACTGCCCAATACTGATTTCAGCGTGAGACAATCATTTAGTTTAATTATATCCATTGACTCTTCTTACTTGTTGTTTACATGCCTTTATAGTATAATTATCTTCATGAAATAGAAGGGGAATTAATTGGGTAGAAAAGAGAGGTGTCCTATCTGTGGTAGTAAAAAGATCATTATTACTCAGGATGGTACAAAGGAATGTCAATTATGTAAACATAAATGGAAGTATAGGACAAAAAGGAAAACGGTAAAGAAAGGCAAAGTTAGATTTCGATGAGGATAAAGACTTTCAGAATTAGGAAGTTTCAGAATCACATAATTTGAGTAGGAAAAATATTAGGATAGGACTTAAGTTTTGCCCTATCATATATCCTCTTCAATCTCTCTAGATTATAATAGCTGTAGTGTCTAGCTAAGAATGATTTTAGTGTCCTATCAGAAAAGGAATTAATGTTTTGTAAGATCTCTGTTCTGAACTGAGTAACATAGTAATTTAGCTAGTTAGTAAGTTAGCTGGAATGGTTAAACGTACACTTGTTATCTTCTCAAAGTACTCTGACAGCCTCCTCATGGTCTCTGGATGACAAAATGCCGAATGACCTTCAGCCTCTCAGGGCTGTAGTCTGTAGCTAAATAAATTTCTGGACTGTATTCTGAATAATGTCCAAAAAGAATAGTATTCCTGCTTCGATCAAAGCTCTAGGCAGCTCGTTGTGTTCTACGATGTATAGCTAAGATGCCTAAGAAGAGCATTATGAGTGATACGATGAAGAGTTCAAAGCTTTGAGCCCTCTCCCATACACCTAAAATTATAATAAAAGACACCAGGAACAGGATGACGTATTGACTCAATCTCAATCATTAATCCCTCCCATTTCTATAGAATCCTTCTAAATAGATAAACATGGATGGCTTCAAGCTAACTAGCTTTCATCCTTCTCTTCTTCTCTCTTATTCTTCTCTTCTTCATTGCAAGCAGTAGCTATAGCTACTATTATCGCCGCAATCGCCATATTCTCAACATCTCCTGTTTTATTGGATAATCAATATTTATCAACGTAGAAAAGGATTGTATCAAAATTATGGGAAAAGTTATCCTATAGCTATTAAAAGTGAGATTATTTCTTATATGGGAGGTATTGGCTTGGATGAGAAGGATAAGTCGATAACTAGCTTGCTAGTCAGTATTGTTCAAGAAGCTTAGTGATTTGTTTAGAGACTTTTAGTGATGACAGCCTTAGTGTAGCAAGTACTAAGATTCCAGTTGCAAGCATCATAATTGTAGATAAAACAAGGAACTCGGCTATGAACATCACTACTGACCCCGTTTATTTAGATACTTATCCTATCAGGCTTAGCTCCTATGTGAATTCTCCTCTCAACCACTTCTTTATTCGTTTAACGCGCGCGCTACGTCCATGTGAATCTCGGCTATGGAGTGTGGAACCCGTTGCTTCGGCGGGGGGAAAGTTACGTCGTATTCTAAGGACAGATCTCCCTCACACACTTTTCGAATCGTTAACTTATCTCCCATCGATATTGAAGGTCGTCTAGGAATGACCCCTAAAAGAAATACTTTGACAGTAGCGCTGACGGGAATGTTCTCTAGGTCTGCTATAAAAAGTTGAACGCCATCGTCCACAACAGATGGATCAAACTTCGCAGAAATTGCCTTCTCACCAATCCACGACACAAATTGATGTGCTTCAGATTCAGCTTTCGGTTTCTGCCAGTTGTACAGTCGTATAATCGTGTTGACCGCATCTTGAAATGCAGGTGGAAGTTCAGCATACTTGGGTACGTCCATCCCCGATGATTTCTCAAAGATAAGATCTTCAAATTTAGCGCCTAGCTAGCTAGATAGCTAACGCGCGCTAAAATAAAATCATCATATAGAATGTGATAACGAATTATATCAAATAAATAGCCTAAATAAGCCGAAATTAAGCCTATTTAGCAAATTTTAGATGGAGCCCCGGGCGGGATTTGGACCCGCGACCTACGACTTTTCGGCAGAGGTTACCAAGCCGTCGCAATGACCAGGCTATGCTTTCCCGCCTCAGTTGCGAGGAACCGGGGCGTGATGTTCCGGGGCAACAGGTTTATTCAGTCACTCCTAATTTAACTTTTATCATAATTTAAAGAGTTATGTGTCCTGGTCGTTATGACAAGTATCTTGCTGTATTACCCTACAGCTGTTCGATGTACGGTTATTAACGGATTGCTGGATAAATACATGGTTCTTTCCTTCCCTTTTTAACGGGAAAGGTGTTCAAACCCTATTAGGAACGCATTCGAAAGGACTAAACAAAAAAGAGGAGGAATTCTGTTTTGTCAAATAACTTTGTGTCGGAATGGGTACGTGAAAATACTGTACCCCTGTCAAGACGGATAACGGAAAAGATAAATCCAGTGCCCTTACGCGATAAAGTGACGAAGACGATTTACCGGCTCAACCTAGTTCAGAAAAAGCTGGACGACTCCCGGTTACGCATGGAGCGGAAGCACAAATCTCTGTTTAACAAATGTGTTAAATCGCAAGAAGCGAAGGACTCAGCTGTCGCAATCATGTACGCCAATGAGTGTTCTCAAGTTCGAAAGATGGCGCAGACGATCATCACAAGCCAGTTAGCCATCGAGCAGGTCGCGCTCAGACTTGAAACAGTCAAAGACTTCGGCGACATCGCAACGGAAGTCATGCCTGCAACTAAACTCATACACGCCTTAAAGGGGCGGTTAGCCGGCGTGATCCCTGAAGTCTCAATGCAGCTTGGGCAAATAGGACAAACCTTGGACAGCCTCGTATTAGAGGTCGGAGAAGCCACAGTTCAGACTGGGAGTTTCATAACCTCTGGCGAAGACGCGGAACGAGTACTCGCTGAAGCCACAGCCGTCGCAGAGCAAAAGGTGCGTTCGGGCTTTCCCCAGTTACCGACAGCGGAGTCTGCTGAAAAAGGCTTTAGCCCCCCTTAACCGATAGGAGGCAAGTATTGTGTTCTACGGACGAACGAAGATTTTCACAATCTTCGCCCTCTTCGGTTTCTTCATAGGAACGGCAGCATACTTCATCTTCAACTGGCTCGTCACAAACAACTTGGTTAAGCTGACATCGGTTTCCATCATCGACATCCTGCTATCGCCCTGGTTCATTTCAGGCCTCGCAGGTGCAGTCTTGTTTATATCCGTATTGACCCTTATCGCTCACGGATCCAGAGGGACGTAAACCCCCTATACCCAAGTCACAAACACAGACCCTGCTGGACGTTCCACCTTTTTTATTAGTATTACGTATTTTGGTAGCTGTTTCTGTGCAGTGAGGTTAACGGTGAAGTCGGGGATACGCTGTCGTTACAACACTCGTCACAAACGATTGGGTCGCTAGCTTTGAAGCGAAGGTTAAGCTGGCGAGTGGGAGATCCCTGAAGTCTCCCACGACCGCTTTGATGAGATAGCTAGCGAGTACAAAGGTATGAAGCCCTTATACTCAGTTACCACCTCAAATTTTGTTAGATATTTTGAAGCTACATTCGATTTTCCTATACGCTGGAAACGTTGTCTTTGACCATGGTATGGGTTATAGGTCTTTAGCTTTCGTCGTAACACATATATTCAGTTATGGGAAAGACTTCTACAGGTTTTGTATTTGGTAAATTTGTTAGACCCTTTAATAATAAAGGACTTGAAACTTAAGAATAGACTCGTCATGCCACCGATTGGAACCGACTTGGCAACAAACGAAGGCGAAGTGACGGAGAAACACCTAGCACATTATAAGGCTAGAGCAAGAGAGATGGGTCTCGTTATAGTTGAGCACAGCTATGTTGACTTTGGAGGCAGATGGACAGCTACGCAAGTCGGTATCCATAACGATAATCTCATTCCAAGCCTCAAAAAACTTGTTGAAGTCATCCATGGGTCAGGCGCAGCAGCAGCCATCCAGATCAATCACTCAGGAGGGAAATGTGTTGAATCGGTCTGTGGTATGCAGCCCGTTGGGCCCTCTTCTATTGAGTATTGGAAGGAGCCTACAAGAGGACTTGACATCTCTGAGATCAACGACTTAGTCCATAAGTTTGGTGATAGCGCTGCTCGAGCCGTGGTGGCCGGGTTTGACGCAGTGGAGATCCATGCAGCTCATGGCTGGCTATTGAATGAGTTTACCTCTCCTCTGACGAATAAGAGGACTGATCAATATGGTGGAAGCTTGGAGAACCGTTTCCGTTTTGCTTTAGAGGTGATTAGAGAAGTCAGATCAAGGGTTGGTGATGACTTCCCGGTCCTCTTCCGTTTAGGAGCAGATGATTTCACGCTAGGAGGCTTGACCATCACGGAGAGTAAGAAGCTAGCGCCTATTATCGTTGAAGAGGGGATCGATGTTATGGATATATCGAGTGGAATCTGTGGTATTTATCACCCCACGAATAGGGAGCCAGGTTTCTTCGTCCCACTGGCGGAAGAGATAAAGAAGGTTATCTCTGTCCCAGTTATTGGTGTAGGAGGAATAACTACAGTTGAACTAGCAAATAGGTTTGTCTGCGAGGAGAAGGTGGATCTAGTTGCTATTGGAAGGGCTTTGATGAAGGACCCTGAATGGGGAGTTAAAGCCATGAGGGCACTCAAGTATAAGAGTATCAATGAGTCTTCATGAGCATCATTAATCCAAAAAATGTTATGCTGGAAAAAGGTGAGTGGGTCATGCCTGTTTTCAAGGACTTTGAAGTTGAAAGTAAAGCAATCATCGATATAGCAAATTTGATGGCCATAAGCGCTAGAACGGCGCCGAAGGCTCGGGGAGTGGATAACATTCTAACAGCTGTAGTTACAGGGAAGGAGAAGGACGAATTGGCAGATGCTATGGAAAGGAAGATGGAGCGGAAAAGGAATCCCATCTCTGCGTTTAAGAGGGATGCCGAAGCAGTACGAAAATCACCGGCAGTTCTCCTTTTGGGCGTGAAAGGCACGTATCCAAAGAGGCCTGAAAACCCCCTGAATTGTGGAGCATGTGGTCATGACACTTGTGCTGAATTCATAAAAACTGAGAAAAGAAGAGGTGAAGACTTCACTGGACCGATATGTGTCTTCGAAGCTATAGATCTGGGCATCGCCATCGGATCAGCAGTCAAAACAGCTAGCGACATGAACGTCGATAATAGACTCATGTATACTTTGGGCGCAGCGGTAAAAGATCTACCATTATTTGACGCCGATGTTATAATAGGCGTTCCCCTCTCAGCAACCGGGAAAAACATTTACTTTGACAGAAGATAAAAAGAACATTTGTTTCATAGACTTATGAGAACGCATTTAAACCAATACTTACGAAACAGCTAACCACCTCTTTAAAAGAAGTAATCATACATATCTTTATCAACTCAGTAGACGTGGTGAGATAATAAGTTACTAAACCCACTAAATCCGGGTTAAAGAGAGCGGATTCTATGAGTGAAATTCCCGTTATCAAGCAGAAGATGTTGATGCTGATTGACTTTGACACCTGTTCAGGCTGCCAGTCCTGCGTCCTCGCATGCTCCATGGCGAAGGCAGGAGTCTTCAGCCCCTCACGGTCTTTGATCACCCTCCGTAAGCTGGAGGAAAGATGCTTAAGCATACCGATCATTTGTGAACACTGCGCGGATCCACCCTGCCTCCACGCGTGCACTACTGGAGCCGTAACCAAGGACTCTGAGACAGGCGTGGTGAGTGTCAGCGAGGACCTCTGTACGGGGTGTAGACTCTGCAGCTCAGCTTGTCCCTTCGGACCGGATACCATAAAATTTCGCGACGATAAGGCGGTACTATGCGACCTCTGCGGCGGTGACCCTCAGTGTTCAAGGATCTGTCAACAGAAGGCCTTAGCCTACATGCCTTTCACCATCGCAGGGTGGAGTAAGAAGTGGGAACTCGCTGAGAAGCGTAAAGGGATTCTTCAGTCCAAGGAGGTCATCTAGATGTTCAGCCACGCAGGCAAGATCCTCCACGTCGACCTGACCAAGAAGAAGGTGTGGAAGACGCCTCTGCCAGAAGACCTGAGATCGCAGCTTATTGGTGGCAGGGGCGTGAACGCTAAACTCCTCTGGGACATGGTCAGACCCGGGATAGATCCCTTGTCTCCAGAGAACGTTCTTATATTCGGAGCTGGAGCCTTGACCTGCACGACAGCTCCGTCTTCAGGCAGAACCACAGTAACGTGTAAATCGCCAGCGACCAACCTGTACCTGAAGTGCAGTGCCGGGGGCCACTTTGGCTCTGAAGTAAAGTTTGCAGGCTATGACCACCTCGTTATCCACGGCGCGTCGGAGAAGCCTGCCACACTAATCATCATGGACGACGACGTCCAGTTGGCTGAAGCGTCTGACCTGTGGGGCATGAGCGTCAGGGAGACGAATGAGGCGATAAAAAAGGATCTGGGAGACCCGAACATACGGGTGGCTTGCATCGGATCTGCCGGTGAGAACTGTGTCCCCTTCGCATCCATAATGCTGTCCGTCTATCACGCTGCTGCGAGAGGCGGTGTGGGGGCGGTGATGGGCTCAAAGAAGCTTAAGGCGATTGCCGTTAAGGGCACGGGAGAGATCACGGTAAGCGACCCTGAGCGGTTCACAGAATTATCTCAGCGGCTTCGAGACGCTTTCCTCTGGGATATGCAGGGGAGAAAGTACTTCCTCTTCGGCACGGGCGTGTTTGGGGCGGGTGTGGCCTACAACTACCTAAGGGCTCCACCCGATTCCGGCGAGCTTTTGAGTGGGCCGTACTTGATCAAGAAGCACTATCTCAAGAGGCACGTCGGATGCTTTGGGTGTACCCAGAGCTGCCACAGATACACTGAGGTGGAGACAGGCCCTTACGCCGGAACACACACCCTCGGCCCCGAGTTTGAGACGTTCAGCTCTCTAGGCGCGGGAGTGGGGATATCTGATCCGGAGACGGTGATAAAGGCTAACGACCTCGTCGGCGAGATGGGGTTGGACTCGATTTCGACTGGCGTGGTCATTCAGTGGGCCATGGAGAGCTATGAGCGAGGCGTCCTCGCCAAGCGGGACACGGATGGATTGGACTTACGGTTTGGGAACGACGAAGCCCTGCTGAAGCTTATCCCGATGATAGCAAAGAGGGAGGGAAAGATTGGAGCGCTTCTCGCACAGGGGGTGAAACGGGCTTCGGAGAATGTTGGAAAGGCCTCCTACAAGTGGGCCCTCTGCAACTCCAAGGGCCTTGAACAGTCGAGGGTTGAAACGAGAGCGGTGAAGTCCTACGCCCTTGCCTTCGCAGTCAACCCGAGAGGGCCTGACCACCTTCACACCGAGTGTATGGCGGCTGGGGGAGGAACCGGCGAAATGCGTGACCTCTTGGAAAGGATAACGGGTGAGCATTGGCCGAACTCAGCCACCCACTATCCGGAGATTGTGAAGTGGCATGAAGACGTATACGCGACTGCTGAGTCCTTGGGCTTCTGCGCCTTCACGTGCACGAGCGCCATGGCCATCTTGGAAGAGGAGATGGCTGAAATCTACTCCCTAGCGGCTGGAAGAGAGGTCAGTGCGGACGAGATTATGCTTGTGGGTGAGAGGGTTTTGAACTTGGAGAAGTGCTTCAACGTGCGGGAGGGAGCTGACCGAAGTTTGGATGATCTACCGTGGAGGATAATGAATGAACCGCTCCCATCGGGAGAGGTGACCTCAAAAAGGTGGCTTGACGAAATGCTTGACAGATACTACGCTCTCCACGGCTGGGACGTGGAGACCAGCTGGCCGACGCCTGAAACCCTCGAGAAGCTGGGGCTTGACGAGTGCGCCGCGTACATACGGGGCCTTCGAGACTCTGATGGAGAAGCAAAACGATTGGGTGGTGGCTACGATTGAGGTTTGGTGTTGGCCTCCCAATGGATGTTGAGCACGTTGACGCGGCGATAGAGTACGCGTGTGCGGCTGAAGAACTCGGCTTTGACTCTGTGGTGACAGCTGACCACGTCTCAATAGGATATGAAGCCCTAACGACGTTGACAGCCATAGCCATGAAGACAAGAAGGCTCAGACTAGGCACCCTAGTCCTCGACGGAAACAGGAGAAACCCCGCGATTCTCGCTCACACCACAGCAACATTAGACAGGATCTCCGGCGGCAGGCTGATCCTGGGCGTTGGAAAGGGCGTGTTCAACGAGCCCTCATACGGATACCCCCTAGAAAAGCCTGTAAGCAGGATGTTTGAGACCATCAAGGTGCTGAAGAAGCTTTGGACAGAGAGAGAGGTGAGTCATTCCAGCGAATTCTTTAACTACGAAAGATTTAGATTGGCGTCTAAGCCCCTCCAGAAGCCCAACCCACCAATATGGGTAGCCGCCTTCGGGAAGCGAATGTACCGGATTGCAGCGAGGGCTGGAGACGGATTCGTAACCCAGAACATGCCACCAAGGCTTTTCGAGAGGTGTGTAGAGAGGGTTAAGGAAGAAGCTTCAAAGGCCGGCAGGGACCCTGAGAGAGTGGAGGCTGTCTACGGCATGATGCCAATTGCCATAGCCAAGGACCGTTGGACCGCCAGGAAGATGATTGAAGCGTCTGCTAAGAGCTTTCTCCTGAGACATACGCGGCGCCTCTCCGAAGAGCTGGGCTACGAGATGCCGTGGACGACGCCTGAGGCAGTTCCTGAAGAGGTTGTTGACGAGTGCTACGTCTTCGGCACGCCCGAGAAGTGCGCTGAAAGGGTTGACAAATACATAAGGGCTGGGGCAACGTACATCGTATTCCAGTCCGTGCTTCCCCACGGAATCGACTCCCTCAAATCGCTGGCGGGGGAGGTCTTCAGGAAGTAGAACCACACTCCATCCTTTGAAAAGCAATATAAGATGGATGGGGCTAAAAGTCTCCAAGGCTAAAACATATACGGAGCGCCTTCTAGAAACATAGTTGAACCTGAATTTAGAGGAGTGGAATATTTCTTGCTCAAACAGGTGATCGAGATCTACGATCTTTTAGACCGAGCTACGGTAAAAGGCCAAGACGTTTTGGATCTGCTGGAAAAACGGGGACTCGAAGATCTAAGCCTGCAGAAAATCACTGAAGAAAAGGGATCCACGGACTTCATCAAGATCAAGATTCCGGGAAGAGAGGGAAAGACCCGCAGAGGAGACGCCCCCACTCTAGGCGTCGTCGGGAGGCTTGGCGGGGTTGGCGCCAGACCAGAAAGAATCGGACTGGTATCAGACGCCGACGGTGCGGTGACAGCTCTCTCATGCGCCTTGAAACTCGCGGATATGAAGCGGAGTGGGGACTCTCTACAGGGAGACGTGATCGTGACGACCCACATATGCCCCAACGCGCCGACGCAGCCCCATGACCCCGTGCCGTTCATGGGTTCACCGGTCGATATGACGATTATGAACAGACATGAAGTCACCAGAGAAATGGATGCTCTCCTGTCCATTGACACGACCAAAGGAAACAGGATCGCCAAGTTCAAAGGCTTCGCCATCACTCCAACCGTCAAGGAGGGATACATCCTAAGAGTCAGCGAGGACCTCCTGGACATAATGGAGGTGGTGACAGGGAGGACTCCGCGAGTGGTTCCAATCACCCTCCAGGACATAACGCCTTACGGGAACGACGTATACCACGTCAACAGCATCATGCAGCCCTGGATTGCGACAGACGCCCCCGTGGTCGGCGTGGCGATAACAGCCGAGGTCCCAGTTCCTGGGTGTGCTACAGGGGCCAGCAACTGCGTTGACATCGAGGTGGCTTCACGATTCTGCATCGAGGTCGCTAAGGCCTATGGCGCTAGAGAGTGCTGCTTCTACGATCGAGCTGAGTTTCAACGCCTAGTCGAGCTCTACGGCTCGATGAGCCATCTAAGAGGGCTGAGCAAGGCTAGCTAGCTCGCAGAGGTATCCTGCGGCTGAAACCCAGTCGTCCAACTCTGACTGAATTTTCTTTACCTCCCTTTCCAAGGCGCCCTCATCTCTCAACGTTTGAAGAGCCCCATTCCAAATTTAAAATAGCTAGCTATTGGAGCCCCCGCAATTGTGTTTTCCATATTTTTTTCTTGAGCGTTTTCCGCAGGGTCTTCGAGCTATTTATGGGTCATATAAGTTTTTTGGCAAATGGTTAAATGAAGGTTTAACAATGAAGTTGAAAGAGGCGCCATGAGGATCTCAAAGCGTCGAAGACACCGTTGGGCAGTCAACCCACAATGTTTGCTTTGCGACGTCCAAACTGAGCCCACGATCATTTATTATGACGACGACTTCATCGTTAGAGGGTGGAAATGCCCAAGTTGTAGTTCGACGATGATTCACCCCGAGGACATCCCCAAGGCCTTAGAATTGGTGAGGGAAACCGCAAAGGTTTAGTCCACAGGGGCACTCCTCACCAAAAACGAAAAAATGTTCGGACAACGTTTTTCTCACGAGGGACCTCTCTTCAATACCTAGCTCATGGCTTGCATCATTGAACGTATCGGAGCGACTTATGCGGGTCACAACGCGCTATTAGCACAGGCGTAATCTCCTTTGACATGCCTGTCAGATTTTGGAAGACTCTAGTATATCAAGAGAGTTACGTGAAAAGGTCGGTACTCAAGTACTTAAAGCCGTGATCCCCGAAAAGGGCCACGATGAATCCCTCATCAATTTCGTTGGCTTTCCGAATTGCTCCATACATGGCGGATCCAGAAGAGATTCCGACGAAGAGGCCTTCCCTCAGAAAGAGATCTCGGGCAGTTTGAAACGCGTCTTTGTCGTCAACCAATATGATTTCATCTATGTCATCCCGATTGAAGATTTCTGGACAAAACGCATCAAGGCAGAGCAAGCCCTCTTGTCTATGATTTGGTCGCGATGGCTCCACTCCAATTATCTGGATACCTCGATGAATCTCTCTCAACCGCTTACCCACACCCATGATGGTTCCGGACGTTCCAATACCTGCGACGAAATGGGTTATTTTTCCCTCGGTCTGTTCCCAAATTTCCTCACTTGTGACATCGTAATGCGCTTTCCAATTACATTCGTTCACGAATTGATCGGTCATAAAATAGCGTGGATCCTTGGCCAGCTCCCTCGCTTTCTCAACGGACTCCGCTTCTGTTGAGGTGACAATCACCTCAGCGTCTAAGGCTTTCAATATTTTCTTCCGTTCCATAGAAGCGGACTCAGGTAGGACAATCATGCATTTATAGCCCTTGAGAGCCGCTACCCAAGCAACGCTGATCCCTGTGTTCCCCGAGGTCGCCTCAACAATGATCTGATCCTTAGTTAGCTCTCCTTCTTCTTCGGCACGTGTGATCATTGGTAAAGCGATTCTGTCTTTTAAGGACCCCATGGGGTTGAATCCTTCTAATTTCGCAAAAATCTCAACGTTGGGGTTCGGATTCAGATTATTTATCTTTACCATAGGCGTTCCCCCGATCAAGTCGAATACATGCTTCACTCGTTTCATTTCGTGGTCTCCCTCAAGCCTGCGACATGGTGAAAAAGAAAAGAATATCCACTTTAAGCTTTTCGTTTAAAGCGCAGATCCTCACGGACTTCACAGGTTCTCAACCGTATATTCTACGCCGCCTCGTTGTTTAAGCCGAATCCCCCTAGTGTTTTCGGGTTGTGACGCCTGTTCCTCGACTCTAGGGCATCCACAGATATAATCTATTGACGGCAGGGTTTCTTTTCGGGCAAAGACAGACCCTTTTTACGGGGGGAACCTGTAGTTACGACCGCTCCTTTCTCTTGTGAAATGTACGAAACAGGCCATCATGCACCAACGTTTTTTCAAATCTTTGGTGAAACAGATAAAGGATTTATCGTCTTACGGTTGCTTCCTTGGAACCAACCTTCTTCTCTAAGACACACGATTTCAGCGGAATCCTCAGAGGCAGCTTCGTAAAAAAGGTGTTACGTGAGGGTTACGAACCAAAATGCCTTCTTGGTGATAAACCAAGACACTTTACGAAAATTAGGTGCTTCTCTAGCTCGTCTCAGGGTTTTCCTCATTGGAGAAAAGCCACTTGGTTAAGGGGACGCACGTGGCAGGTGATATTTCGCCATCCAGTTCGCATCGGTAGGTATAGTCGCAGAACATGCAGGGGATTTCAAGGAGGGAATCTATCGCGATGAGCCGTTTCTTGATAAAGATTCGATAGGTCCATCGTCCCTTAGAGAGTTCGCGCTCCCGTTTGATGAGGTTCTTCGCTTCGAGTCTTAAGGATATCCGTGATCCCTCACGACTGCTGGCCTTTAGTTCCCTCCACATGGCGCTTTGAAGGATTCCGTCGGATCCTTTGTCGATGATTATCTTAAGTGCTTGTTCCTCCAAGTCATCTCGTCTTGACAACGATTAACACCGCCATAAAAACCAGTCATTCTAATTATTCTTGACCCATGCTTTCGATAGTTTTCGCGTTTCAGCAACTCCAAAAACCATAGAAGAAGCAATCACGTTGCCCAGTAGAGGTGGGGGCTTTCACCGTCGCTTCATCATCGTGACGATTGATGGTGCTGCTACCGCTTTCAAATCCCCTGAGTGTCCTCATTATTCTATTGGATTGCTGGAGATGCTTCTTTAGCCTAATACTCAAACGTCTTTTTAAAAGTTTGGATTTCAGATTTTTTTAACAGAGGATTATAGATCGTCTACTGTAAGCCCGCCACGTTACGTAAAACCTGGATTAACGTCTTCACTCGGGTTTACGACGTCTAAAACTACCTAAACGCGGGTTGGACGTTACACCTTTACAAGTATCTCTAAGCCTTCAATGAGCTCCCGATACCTGTTTCGGATGGTCACTTCGGTGACGTTTGCTTGTTCCGCGATCTCCCGCTGAGTCCTTCGCTGATTCACGAGGACAGACGCGATGTAGGTGGTGGCCGCTGCCATGCCTACAGGGCCTCGGCCGCTCGTGAGGTGCATGCTCTTCGCCACGTTTAGGATGCGCATCGCGATGGATTCCGCTGTTCCGGCTAAGCCTAACTGATTCGAGAAGCGGCTGATGTAGTAGGACGGGGTTGACGGCGGCACAAAAACCTTTAATTCTCTAACCATAAACCTGTACGACCTGCCGATTTCCTTTTTGTTGATAAAGCAGGTTTCCGCGATCTCGTCCAAGGTTCGGGCAGCTCCGCATTGACGACAAGCCATGTACATGGCGGCGGCGGTGATGCCTTGAATCGATCGTCCGCGGATCAGTCGCTTCTGAACGGCTCGTCGATAGATGACGCTGGCGGTTTCTAGAATGTTTTTTGGCAGGTTAAGGAAAGAGCACATCTTGGACAATTCGGAGAGAGCGAAGGCAAGATTTCTCTCTGTGGCGTTTGATACCCTGAGTCTCCGCTGCCATTTTTTGAGACGATAAAGCTGAGCCCTCTGCGTCGGCGATATTTTCTTTCCATATGTATCCCGGTTACGCCAATCAATCATCGTTGAAAGACCCTTATCGTGGATGGTATAGGTTAGCGGTGCGCCAACTCGCGTCCGTTTAGCCCTTTGCTCGCCATCAAAGGCCCTCCACTCCGGCCCCGTGTCCTTCATTTTTTCCTCAATTACGAATCCACAGTGAATACAGACAATCTCCGCGTTTTCGTAGTCCTTGATGAATCGTGTTTCACTGCATTCGGGACAGCGTAGCTCTGACTTGGGAACAGAATAAACAGCTTCGCCTTTTGGGTCACTCATTTATCATCAGTCCTCCTCCATCCATTAATTCATGAGGTATAGAATGCGACCCACGTACTTTTTCGGGTCCTTGACCGAGGGTTTTATGGAGACATAGGGGTCGACTACGGGGCCGAAGACGTCTATGATTTTTCCGACGGGAGTTAACTGGCTGTCTAATACGGTGGTCTGAGGTTTCAGGTTAAGTCGTGTTTTTAAAATCAAATTTTTATTGCTGGAAAGGTGTAACACCTTTCCAAGGCGCTTCAATCAATCAACCTCTTAGAGGTAGATGATAATACCCCTTATATTAGTTTCGACTTTTGGTGTTATTTTATGCTTTTTCTCCCACTAAGACGGCGTTTATCACACCGTCTTGGCCGGTGCGGGACGTGACCACGGCTTCACCGAGGTCGGTTTCGATTATCGTGCTTCTTGTTATGATGTTCCGCCGATCATAATCGACATTCACGGGGTTTCTCAAAACGCGTATTATTTTGACGCGTTCAGTTCGTCTCGAAGACGGGTCAGCTACGTTGGCGTACTCTTCCTTCAACAGCTTCCTCTTCATCTGACCTCCTTTTCCCCTCACCGTTTTTTGGGTGATGTCTCCAAGCTCGGTTTCAACGGCTTCCCGTCCCATCTCAAACGACCGTTTTCCCCGATAGGGCCTTTTTCTCCCTCCAGTGATCTTTCGCTTCTTTCTGTCGCCATGCCACTGCGTCAAAACCGTGTCCTCCTGAGCATTGTGAACTGATTTAGCCATTAGGGCATGTTGGTCATTAATAAATCTGTAGTTGACGCCTACGATACCTAGCCTTTTTCACCCTTCTTCTCAGTTTCAAGTTTTTCAATCGAGTTGAATAGGCCTTGCAGTTGACGCTTCATTAACCTTGAGTTGCGACTGAGGTTGAAATAGTCTGCAAAGACTTCACTGGTCTGAATAACCTGTGTTCGCCCCAGCTTCTCCGTCGTTATCAGCCCAAATCGTTTCAGTTCTCGGATGTGAGAGTAGGCCTGAGAGCCGCGTACAGCAGTAACGTGGGACTGAACAACGGGTTGATGGTAGGCTATGTACGCCAACGTTTTAAGGGGGCCCCTCGTTAGAAGAGGACGCATCGCCAGTCGCTTGACAGGGGTTACGTATTGCGTTTTAAGTTGGAGAACGAAACGCCCGTCGTCGAATTCAAGGATTTCTAGGGCACCCCCTCGTTTATTGTATTCTTCCATTAACGTTCGGGCGTAGGATTGAACCTTTTTCTTTGAACGGGTCTTCAGGATGGCACCAAGCGTTTTGATGTCGAGGGGTCTGCCAGAAACGTATAGTGCTGCTTCAATCAATTCTAAATTGAGCCTTTGCTCTGACGGTTGGATGGGCTTACCATTTTGTGTTTGATTCGTGACTGAGTGCACGCTCCTCGGAGAGTCTGATGTACATCTCGCCGAATTCTTCGTCTTGCCACAGCTGGATTCTTCCATTGCTGGCGAGGAATAACACTAAGAGGAATGTTCGAACGGCTCCACGCCGTTTTATTCCTTGAACGAGGGCAGAGAACCGAATTACTTCGCTTTTCTCTGCAAGGACGAGAATCGTTCCATACATGTCTTCAATCTTGCGTTCAATGTCTATCATAAAGTCGTCGAGGTCCCGAAGAACGAAGGGCTCAGGTGCGATGGAGGGTGGTTCAGGCTGGGATTCCATGAAGGTTTTGTCCTTGAAGAGCTCATCTAAAGCGCCCATGAGGTTATCAATGGTTGTTGAGGTGTATTCAAAGCGATAGGGCAACTGAATGGGTGGTGGAAGAACCGTAACAACCTTTTTCGGAGGCGGTTTAGGTGGCTCTTGAAGTTCCAAGATCTGCTCCGTCTTCATTCGATAGATAATTGCGGAGGAAAGTAGCGCGATCCCCGACGCAGAGAAATCGATAAACCCCCTTCCCCCCATTTCCCTCAGCAAACTCGTTAAGAGGTGGGACAGATCAACGTTCCACGGTCGAACTGTGTGCAATCGCACCAGATCGAACAGAACCTTCCACGGAGGCCTTATCCAGAACGGCCGTTCGTACTCCGGTGAAACGTCTTCAGACAACTCGCGCTAAAACCTCTTCCATCTTTGTCGAAACTATTTTAGAAATTCCCCTTTGAATATAGACCCCAAATAATTTTTCTGCTCTGTCAATGACAACGTCTCTGAGGGTTATGACGATGAATTGCGAGTTGGATGACTGCTCCTTCAACAGGTCTGCCAACCGTTCAGCGTTGTAGGGGTCCAAGTGGGCGTCGATTTCGTCGAACACGTAGAAGGCAGCGGGAGACAAGCTTTGAATTGCGAAGATGAAGGCCACGGCCACCACTGATTTTTCGCCGCCGCTGGCACTGGCAATCAACCGCGACGCCTTTCCAGGAAACTGCACAAAGATGTCTAACCCGCCACTAAAGGGGTCTTCCGGCTTCTCCAGGCTCAGCCACCCCCGTCCACCTCCAGTTAACCGTTGAAAGAAGTGGGAAAAACTCTCGTTCACTCGGTCGTAGGCGTCTGAAAAGACGACTCTCTTCTTTCGTTCAATCTCATCGATGAATTCAAGAATGGTTATTCGTTCGCCCTCAAGCAGATTTCGTCGAACAGAGAGCTGCTTGTAGTTCCTCTGCTGTTCATCGTAGTGGGTAGGCGCTAACTGGTTAACGGAACCCAACTGGGTAAATTCAAACCGCATCAAGTCAAGAGCCGACTCGAGGGATTTCACCTCTTTAACGTCCACTGGGACTGGTGTTTTATGTCCTAGCTGGAGCAGTTCACTCCTTTGGCCTTCGCACTCCAGGTTTTTCCTCTGCACCTCCAAGTCAAACGTGTGGATGCTCTTCATCAGCGGCTCATATTTCTGACTGACCTGCTTCAACTGAAAATCGATTTCGTCTAGCTGTCGTTCAAAGTCTATTCTATGTCCTTTAACCGAAGCCAAGGATTCAGAGAGGCGTTCTTTCGATTTTTCAAGCTCCGCGAGCTGCTTCGTGGCCTCTCCTAGACGGGACTGGGCTGTGGCAACGTTTTGGTTAAGTCTCTTAATTTGTCTCGTCAGGGTTTGGACGTCCAGTTTCACTCGTTCATGTTCAGGTTGTAACGTGGTATTCAACTTGGTTTCTAAGAAGTTGACGTCGTTTTCAATCTTAACAAACCGTCTATTGAGCTCGTTAACCACCGAGTTGAGCTGTGTCTGCTCGTTTTCATAGGTGTCTATATTTGACCTGTCTACAGCCACATCCAATTTCTTCTTCTCGGACTTCAAGCTCCTCAACGATTTCAGATAGGAGGTTCTTCGAGATCGAAGTTGACTCTGAACGGTTTTTCCTCGGTCAAAGTAGGTGCTCAGACGCCTTGCCCTCTTATTTACCGTCCGAACGTTTTGTTTGGTGCGATCAATGTTGTCGCTGATGAGGTCTATGTCCCGCGCGATTGTTTTAATGATGTCTACCCGTTTAACCTGCTCCTCACGTAACTCCATTACTGCGTCGCTTATGTAGTCGATGTCCCTCTTTCGTTTTACGAGCATGCGTTCTAGGGATTGAACGCTTTTGGTAAGGCCTCCGACTGCCACTTCACTGGGGAGTAGCTTGGAAATGTCGATGGGGGACCGATAGAATCCGCTTTCTATGCCACCTCCTGCCTCATACAACCCCCCGGTTAAGTCGACGGCCCGGAGACCATCTTTCGACGCAAGAAAAGCGGATTTTTCGCCGCTGGTGACGACTGTGTCTCCAAAAATAAAGTTCACGGCGCCACGATACTTCGCGTTACATTTAACGAGTTCCGCTGCGAGCCCGATTATGCCCGTACCATTCGGTGGCTCTCTGACCTCGACCTCGGTAACCTCTCTCAGGGGAATGAGCTTAATTCTCCCAATCTTCATCTTCTTCATGCTCTCGACGCATTGGAGCGCTGTCTTCAAATCCTTGACTACGACGGCTTTAAGCCATCCAGATGCAGCGACGTCTAACGCTTTTCGATACTTTTCCTCAAATTTAACCAAGTTTTCGAGGTTGCCGACAATTCCGGGGATGGCTCCTGCCTGCCCCATTTCTTCGATTCTCTGTAAAGCCGCGTCTTCGGTGGCCAGCTGCTCGATAAACTCTTTCCGCGTCTCAAATTCAATGATCGCGTTTCTTGCCACTCGCACGGTTTTTTCGGCGTCTTCCATCTCGAGGGGTAAATCGTTCTTTCTGTCCAACGCTTTTTGTAGAGAGCTAGCCGTCTTAGCAAATCGTTCCTGCTCCTCCTTTTGCAGTCTTTGGAGTTCGTGGAGATGCGCATCCAGATCCGTCATCATATGTCTGAACGTTGTACGTCGTTCCTCGAGGTTTTTCAGGTTGTTAGCGACCATACGCTGCTTGGTCGTGTTCGTCTTCAGCTGGTTGTCTAACTTGAACACCTGTCGTTCTACTCTATTGAGCTCCGCCTCAAGAGTCCTCATTTTAGCTGCGTTGTTCCCGAGGTTTTGCTTTAATTCAGTTAATTCGTTTGTAAGCGTGGTGTCTTTCAAGGACTTCTCATCGAAGTCTTTTTTTAATTTGTTCCTTTCAGCCTTCACCTCGGATAAACTACGTTTAGACTCTTGAATGTCCTTCTTCAGAGAGGCTAATTGTTGAACGCGTTCTTCACGAATTTTTGTTAGACCACGTAAACTGATTTTTCCTGACTCATTTTCCATTTTCAAGCTTGCCATGTTGGCCATGATTTCTCCGATGCGTGTTTGAATGGTGTGCAGTCTTATGCTTCCTTTGTCCGTGACCTCTTCGTCAAACCGCCTTCTCGCTGACTCTACTTCCCGCCGTCTGCGTTGCAGGTTATCTCGTTGATCTTTGACGCTTTCAACTGCCGAGAGCTTTTGCTGAAGTTCTTCAGCGAGTTTCTTTCTTTCGTTTTCGATCTCAATAATCGAGTGTGAGGTTAAAATGGCTTGGAATTTTCGAATTTCTTCTTGGATAAAATTGTAGCGTAGCGCGTCGTTTCGCTCTTCCTCCAGTCGTTCCAGTCGGTATTGAACGTCACCGATTCTCGCGTCGGCAATTCGAAGGTTTGTCTCGGCTTGACGAAGCTGTTGCCTTGCTTCTGCTTTCTTCGCGTTGTATTCGGCGATCCCAACAAAATTCTCAATGACCCGCCGTCGTTCCTCGGGAGTGATGTCAGCCAGCTTCGTAATGGTTCCTTGAATAATCATGTTATACCCTGACGAATAGAGCCTTGCCATCCCCAAGATGTCGATGAGCTGGCTTCTGGAGACGGTTCCCCCATTCAACGCGTACTTGCTGAAGCCCTTCAGGTTCACCCGTCTCGACAGAGTGATAACATCGGTGTCGATGGGGATTTTTCTGTCACTGTTGTCAAAAAGAAGCTTTACGTAGGCTGACCTAGACGACGGGGTCCCAAGAACGCCGTCAAAGATAACCTCGGACATTTTGGAAGCTCTCAACGACCGCGCTCTCAAATCTCCTAACACAAATCTAATAGCGTCAAAGATGTTGCTTTTACCACTACCATTCGGACCAGTGAATACGGTTAACCCTTTTTCCAAGTTAAAGGTGATTTTTTTAGACCCAAACGATTTGAATCCGCGGAGTTCAAGTTGTTTGATGTGTACCAGCGGCAATTCCCCCACAGGTAATCCGTCGTGTCCCAACATCACACCCTTTAAAGGTAAGCAACGAGACGTGTATACATCACGTGAAAAGCCTTTAAAGGTTTAGTCGCAGAGG
>JAOZHB010000096.1 GCA_026015035.1 Candidatus Bathyarchaeota archaeon
CATAATGCATTTATAAAGAAGTATATTACTTGAAGTGGGAAGTGGCGTGCGTTGCTCCTTCGAAGAGGATACCTGATGCTTCTCACCGGAATCTTACTCGGATTCCTCGCGTTCTCCGTAATTTCGTCAATTTACTCAGGCAGCCAAATCCAGGATGGGAGTGGGGGCATCCCGAGCGAGATCGAGTTCGAGTTCCTCTTAACCAGCGAAAAACAGGGGTGGATTGAGGAGGTGACTCCACGGTTTGAGACATGGTTTCAGCAGCACTTTAACATCACCGTCCACGTGCGACTCATTGTCACGGGAACCCACGACACAGTGAACCGCATCCTGGATGGAAGCGAGAGGCCCACGGTTTGGAGCCCCGCGTCCAGTATTTGGATCCCCTACATGAACACGAAGTGGCGTACGATAACAGGTGCGACTTACGACGTCGCCGTGGATTGGACGCCCCTCGTCCTCTCCCCCGTCGTCGTAGCAGGCTGGGGGTCATTCTTGGAAGAACATGAAGTAACGGGCTTCATGGATCTGTATCGTTTGGCAGAGGAGGGCGTTGACTTCAAGTACGGGCACCCAGACCCCCTCCTCAGCAACGGGGGAACGATGACCGTGGTCTTAGAATTCGCGGAAGCCGCTGGGAAAAAACCTGAAGACCTGAGTGTGGAGGACCTCAAGAACGAGACCGTGATTAACATAGTCAAAACGATTGAATCCAAGGCGGTGGCGTACGGAAAGAGCACGGGCTTCTTTGGCGCATGGGCGGCCGAGAATGGGCCGTCCGCCATACAGTTTTTCGGGATCTACGAAAACGTCGTCCTCGATAACTCGTTGAAGGCCTTGAAAAAGTGGGGTGATCCCCTCTTAGCGGTTTATCCTGAACAGGGCACCCTCATTGCGGACCACCCCTTCGTGATTCTTAACGGGACTTGGGTGACCTCGTGGCAGAGGTTTGCAGCGGGGCAATACCTCTTTTTCCTCCTCGGACCAGAGAACCAAGAACTCGCTGAGAACCATGGGTTCAGACCTGCAAGCGCGAGTGTGCCGCTGGATCCGACCCTGTTTAATCCCTCGAATGGGGTTCAATATGAGCTGCAGGTCCCCGTCTTGAAGCCGTTGAAGGGGGAGGTGCTGGAGGCCATTTTCACGGCTTGGGTCAGGGTTCGGAATACAGGATTATAGGTGTGATGGGATGATTCGACGAGTGCCCCGGTCAATCAATCCATCGCGACTCGTGGTTTGGGCTGCCCTAATCGCCCTCATCGTACTGGTCTTACTGCCCACCTTTTACCTGATCTCATACGTGTTCCTCAATTGGGGCGACGTATGGGTCGAGGTCTTTGAGAACCCCATCATTGGAGATGAAAACTGGCGTCAGATCCTAAATGTCCTCTTTTTCTCCTTTCGATTATCCCTCTCCACCGTCGCCTTCGACCTCATCTTTGGAGTGCCCCTCGCCTACGTCCTCGCTCGAAAACAGTTTCCTGGGAAAGGCCTCCTCGAGGACCTTATCACCCTGCCCCTAGTCATTCCCACCTCTGGATTTGGCTTCGCAACCCTCATAACGTGGACCACGGCGTCGGGAATCGGGGGCTTTCTCGGCATGAACGCAGGAGTGATCCCCCTAGACGCGGTCGTTCCCGTCATAAACGTTCCCCTCATTGTCTTCATCGTTCATGTTGCACTGACCTTCCCATACATCGTTCGAACCCTCGCAACCAAGATACAGTCCATCGAACCAACCTTCGAGACCGCGTCTCGCACCTTGGGCGCTAACCCCTTAACGACCTTCAGAAACGTGTTACTCCCATTAGCACTTCCAGGTATCTTTTCAGGGGCCGTCCTCGCCTTCGCCCGCTCCCTCGGGGAGACGGGAGCGACCCTCATAGTAGCCGGCGTCAGCTCTACCGCGTCGATAGCGATTGTCAGGTGGACTGCTCAGTTTAAGTTGGCTACGGCGGCCTTCATGGGCAGCCTTCTCGTCATTATTGCGTGGGTCCTCATTCTCCCCGTCGAGTTGTATATGGGAAGGGAAAAGCGTTCCTTCACGACGCCCTATCGACTCCCGTCCTCGGTGATTAAGCGGGTCATGAGGCTTGAAAGATACGCTTCTGAAAAGCTGACGCGTCTCAAAGATTTCACGCCCATACTTGTGTTGGTCTTGACAGTGATCGTTCCAATAGTCGTGGTCGTGAACTCTGTGATCGGCTACTGGTCTGCGGACCCATACACGGGTAAAATACAAGGCGGAGTGGTGTACCAGCTCTTCGGTCCAGCCAACTACTTCAACACGCTTACCAAGGCGACGTTGACCTCCCTTATTGTCGCCCTCGTCTCAACCTACGTGTCCACGTGTATCGCGATGCCATTGGCCTTCATCATTGCGCGTCGGAGGTATGGGAGCTTCATCCGATCCATTCTCAAGGTTCCCTTGATAATTCCCACATCGTCCTTAGGCCTCTCCGTGCTTCTGCTTTGGGGGTCCAACGGCTTTAACTTGGTCAGTTCAGGGATCTGGCTTATCATTCTCACCCACATCGTGTTTTCGGTTCCCGTCGTTGTTGAATCCATCTTGGCGTCATATGAGGGATCGGACATACAGATGTATGAGGATTCGGCCCGTACCCTGGGAGCCACAGCCTACAACGCCGTTGAAACAGTCTCGCTCCCCCTGATTAAGGGCGGCGTTCTCACGGGCTTCATTCTCTCCTTCGCCCACTCCCTCGGGGAGACGGGTGCGACCTTCATCGTGATGGGGCGGGACGTCACTGTCCCAGCCTTGGTTGTGAACATGGTTGAGGCCTTAGCCATCCCAGCAGCCCTCTTCACCTCAACCTACTTGATCGTACTGTCCATGATACTCCTCACCGTTATCCGATTCACTACGAGAAGGTGATGACCAGACGGCACTCATCAGATTAACGGGCGTGACAAAGAGGTTCGATGAGATCATGGCCCTCGATGGAGTAAACCTGTCCGTCGAAGACGGCGAGTACGTGTGCGTTCTCGGGCCCACAGGCGCGGGAAAGACGACCCTCCTCCGAATAATTGCAGGTCTCCTGGAGCCCGATGAAGGCGAGATTTATGTTGACGGAAGATGCGTCAACCACCTGCCCCCCGAAGCCCGTGATACCGTGTATATGTACCAACAGTACGCGCTCTTCCCACACATGACGGTCTGGCAGAATGTCTCCTACGGCCCAGAGATCAAGAATTGGGATCGGGAGAAAGTAGAGCAGTTAACCTCCGAGATCTTGGGGATGGTCAGACTTGCAGAGCGACGCGACGCGTACCCCCATGAGCTTAGTGGAGGCATGCAGCAGAGAGTCGCCCTCGGCCGAGGCATCGCGTCGGGTGCGCGTATCCTCCTCCTCGACGAGCCCCTGGGCGCCCTGGATGCTCGCCTGAGAGTGGAGCTACGAGCCCAATTGAAGCAGCTGGTCAAGGATCAAGGACTCACCGCCGTCCACGTCACCCACGATCAAGAAGAAGCCTTGATGACGGCGGATCGGGTCGTGGTGCTGCGAAACGGGCGAGTTGAACAGACTGGAACGCCCCACGAAGTCTATTCAAGGCCGCACTCCATCTTTGTAGCAAGTTTCGTGGGAGGCGCCAACTTCCTAGAAGGAACCATCATCCGGTCAGACGACACGGGCTCAGTAATTGAGATTCTTGGTGGCATCAGGATCCACGTAGCGACGGGCGACGTAAAGGTCGGTGAACGGATGGTTTTAGCGTACAGGCTAGAAGACACGGGGATTGGAGAAGCGGCAGTGGTTGGAGCAAATAATCTTCCCGGGGTGATCGAATCCGCCACCTTCATCGGCGACTCGATAGAGTACGAGGTACACCTGGAAAATAACGGCACCATCGTATCCAAGAGCCTCCTTTCAGATGCCAGTAAAATCTATACTGCGGGTCAACACGTCGTTGTCACCTTACTCCCGGTAAAAGGCCACGTCTTCCCGTATCCTGCGATGGGCCTCCTCAAGGAGGTTGAGGCGATCTAGTTGCCGGAAGTTAAACTGGTGAACGTCACGAAGCGGTACGGCACGATCGTGGCGAACGACAAAGTCACTCTCACCATCAAGGACGGCGAATATGTGTCCGTGATTGGCCCCAGCGGCTGCGGGAAATCGACCCTCATCAAAAACATCGCAGGAATCATCACGCCCGACGAGGGGGAGATCTACATCGACGGACGACGTGTGAATGAGCTGCCGATAGAGGACCGTGGAATCGGCTACGTCTTCCAGAACATCGCCCTGTTTCCCCACCTGAACGTGTGGGATAATGTCACCTACGGGCCCAGAGTGAGAGGCCTCTCACCTGAAGAGACAAAACCCTTAGCCATCGAGATGCTGGAGATGATAAAGGTGAGGGAGCGATCGGACGCCTACCCCAGCGAACTGAGTGGGGGTACCCAACAGAAGACGGCGGTAGCACGAGCCCTGACCTCCCGAGCCGAACTGTTACTCCTCGACGAGCCCCTGGGCGCCCTGGACGTAAAGGTGAGGGCCACGCTACGACATGAGTTAAAGCGGCTTGTGAAAGATTTGAAGTTAACGGCGTTGCACGTCACCCATGACCAAGAGGAAGCATTGTCCATCTCCGATCGCGTCATCGTCATGAAGGCGGGTCGAATTGTGGAAGAAGACGCGCCCACCACCCTGTACACTCACCCACAGAATCTGTTTACCACCAATTTTGTGGGGGAAGCAAACTTTCTAACAGGCGAAGTCGTGAAAGCTTCAGGGAAGAGCATCCTAGTAGAGCTGGAAGAAGGACTGCAAATACGAGCCGAGGCCAGCGGTCAAAGGATAGGCGACCGCGTTGTAACCGCCTTCAGGCCCGAATTCGTCGACGTAGAACGGAGCAGGGTCAACCGATTGAAGGGAACGATAGTCGATGTCCTCTATTCGGGAAGCACGGTTAGGATACGCGTCAAATTGGATAACGGCGACATCGTCGTAGCGAAGCAGAGGTTACGTGTTGAAACGTTAACGATTCGTGGTGGCGACGAGATAACGCTGAGCGTTCCACCACAGAGGATCCTCGTTTTTCCGTATCCTAAGGGAGGGCTGGAAAACGAATTAGCCCTCGAATAAAATGGGCGCCCCATGAAGCGAATTGTAATCTAAACGTCAACGGGGAGGCACTCCACGCCTCTTCCTTCTAGCGGCTTCGAGGGCGGATGTTCATAACTCCAGTGACGTTTTAGCTTTCGTGTTGGGCGCGTAAAACATATATACGGGCTTCGATATCGTAGGTGATATCGTGTGTGATAATATGGCTGAGGATGAGGCTCCGAACCGAAAAACGCTGCTCCAAGTTATTGAGACATTCCAGCAAAAGGGGGCCTGCAGCCCGGAACGCGCGTTGACCTTGGAGGAGCTGGATCTTCCACCCGGCTTCGAAGTATCGAGGAACCCTCCATGGCTTTTAGGCGTACTCGTGGAAATCGACGGGAAATACTACCTGTCGGAAGAACGCTTAAAGAAGGTCAGAACGCGACTGGATAATTCACGACATAGACGGTTTAGACGCTTGTTACGGCATACAGCCAGCGTCCCAAAGGGCTTCTTAAGGCACTACGTGCTTAATCTCTTGCGGGAGAAGCCCATGTCGGGATCGGAACTCATGGACAAGATTGAAGAGGAGACGGGGGGACGGTGGAAACCGAGTCCCGGCTCACTTTACCCACTTCTCGCATGGTTCCGAGATCGAGGGTACACAGAAGCGTTACCCCGGGAGGCAGATGGGATGAAACGCTACAAGCTCACAGAGCAGGGTGACCACTTCTTCGAAGAGCAAGCGGAATTCGGTGGAAAACTGCAGAGAAAGCTGGAGTTTTTAACCCCCTGGGCCTTCGGAGGCTTCGGAATCGGCCCGCACTCCGAGAGAATGCAGGAGATTCGAGAGCCCCTCAGACGCTTCATGAAAGCGTTTCACGATCTTCGAAATGCCTTACGGGAGAACTTGACCGAGGAGAACGTGAAAGCGGTGGAAGACCTCTTAGACGAAACCACTGATAAACTCGAGGAACTACGTGAAGGGTTTACCAAAGGATAACCGTGTGACCCCATCAGTCACGCGTCAGACCCATAGACACCCTAATCGACGCGTCTGGGGGCTGTTGAATGCCTTTCCAACGTTTTTGAAGTAGGGGCTTTAGAGTTTCACGATGTACCACTGTGTCTAACAAGGTCCCACCGCTTCATAATCATGTTCGACAGTTCAGGCTGTAGCGTGTAGAGGGTTTTAGCCTCGCCTTTGGGGATGAAGATGCGTATCTTATACGATCGTGCAACGTGAGTGCTTCGTTCAAAGTAGTACTCGGGTCGTCTCAACTGCTGAGCCCGATGTTTTTCGTGGAACGCGTCGATCGCAGGCTCTATACACTGGGCCTCAATCTCCTCGTTGACGATGGTGAGGGGGAACCCCAGAGAGAAGGTGTATTTGATGAAGCCTTCGTGGGTGCAATTCATTACCTGGCTGTTCATCACACGCATGTTAGGAACCTCTAACAGGTTGAAGGAGGGGGTGTACAGCTTCGTATAGTTTAACGAGATCTCCTCGACTTGACCCTCTAGGTCGCCGATAACGACGTAATCCTTCACCATGAACGGCCTACTGATGATGACGTAAAACCCGGCTATTATGTTGTTTATGGTATGCGATGAGCCGAAGCCTATAGCGGCTCCGACCAAGGCCGAGCCACCGACGATCCAGTCGGTTGGAAGCTCAAACAAGTCAAACACGACTATGGTGCCAATTAAGATCAGCACGATCCGTAGAAGGAGCTGGATAACGTTTTGAAGGTGCGGGTTTAACTCGAATCGCTTGCTGTACCAGCTCAATCCCTTGTATACAACCACTATTACACCGATGGTGATTAACAGCATCATTCCACGCGACAGTTCCGGATGAATCTGCTTCAACAAATCCCAAAAGTCTTCAAAACCCATCCAACATATCTCCTATTCCTTAGTAGAACACTCGAGGACCTTAATGTCTCTCGCAAGGGGTAAAGAACCGGTAGTAAGGCGTCCCTCGCGATCAGCAATATACACAACGTTGCCTCGACTTTCAAGCCAGTAATCAACAATTACTAGCCAGTCTGCTTCAGCGTTACACAAGTCTCGACGTCCCAAGAAGTCAGGGGAGCCAATCATCATCCTCAGGTTTACCTCTTCAATCCAACGCTCTAGGGGCATGGCCGTCGCAAACACAATACAGAAATCGATTATAAAGATATTGAAGCTGTAGGAAAGGGGGCGCGCTACCTCCCATTGAACTGGTTGCTTTTATGCCTAAATAATTCCTAAAAGTTCCTCAAGATCGTGAATTTCATAATCTGGATGTGGGTCACTCGGCTTTAGTGGCATGTTATTTCGATTAAGCCACACACAAGGAATACCCGCGGTTTTTGCCCCTTGTACGTCTTCAAGCAGTCTGTCACCAATAAAAATTGAACTATTGTGACTAACGTTCAAGGTTTTAAGACTGTGTAAAAATATTCCTTTGTGGGGTTTTCGAATGCTTACCTCACTCGACACCACGATCGAATCAAAATAATTCTCTAAATCAAACTTTTTCAAGAGCCGATGAGAAAAGTCTGTACTGTAGTTGTTTGTTATTAAGCCAATTTTTAATCGCTTTGCCTTTAATATCCTGAGAACCTCTTTCACCTCTTTGAACATATGATAATCGTCAAGAATGGGAGTGTAAAAAGCGTGGATCACGCCCCCTATCAAGTCTTTGTTGGCATAATCATCGATATCTAACTGATACAATATGGCTGGATAGATTGTTGATGCCTCCATTTCGATGAACGTGGTTTCAGCGAATGATGTGTACGCCTCGTAAAGTCTATTAGAAACATTCTTTACGTCATCCAGTTCTACATCGAATCCTTTATCAACCAAATACTTCGTCATACTTTGATGACTTAACATGAGTAACTCCTTGAGTTCCATGCTATAATCGAGCAGAGTACCACCTAAATCGAAAATCACAGCTCTCAAAATCGCATAATCTCCCTTATCAACTGTGAATCTGAATTACTCTAATAAATGATTCTAGCCTGCTGAATAAACTTGGCTACTACTTCAGCATCCCAGAGATTGACGTGTTTCTGTAGATACTTCATTTTCCTGACTTTAATTGCAATCGTGTTCTCTTTATTCCGCTTAGTCCTCCTCAACCACAAGGCAAACTTCAAAAATGTCTCGGATGTAACCGTGGTGGGCCGGATGGGTCTTGATCCCACGACCTCCTGCGCGTGAGGCAGGCATTCATACCAACTGAACTACCGGCCCACACCCATGAACACCTGCAAATCTTAGATATAAACCCTCGCAACCAAGAGCTAATAATCAACACTCTAATAGACATGAGAAACAACGGATTATCTGAAAATACAATTATCAGCGTAGGTAGAATGTTAAGGGTAATCGGTAAACACGCAGACCTAATGAAACCTGAACAAATAAAAGAATACTTAGCAACAGCAACAAAAAAAGATGGAACACCGCTTAAGAACTCTAGTAAAACAAGATACGTTTACAGCTATGAACGTCTAATGAAAGTCTATAATCTCAAATGGGATAAACCCGAATTTAGATTTGAGGAACACGTACCCTTAATACCTTCAACAGAAAATATAAGCAAAATAATCGGAGCATCCACAAGACGATATGCTACAATCTTTACACTACTAGCGGAAATAGGCTTAAGTGGTCACGAACTCCACAAACTAAGCAGAAAAGACATAGACACCGAAAAAGGAATTGTAAGAGTCAGAGGATACAAAGGACACGCAAGCGGAACATACAAACTCAAAAGAAGAACTTTAGAAATGCTAAGAGAATACTTAGCAAAAGACACCAGAGAACACCCATTCCCAAGACCTAAAACAATGGCTGAGATGTGGACTAAATTTAAAACAAGAGTAGCAGACAAGCTAAAGCAACCCGAATTAAAATACATACAACTCAGAAACCTAAGAAACTATTCAGGAGCAAAAGTATACAACAGATTAAAAGACGTTATCGCAGTACAAAGACATCTAAGACACAAGAGAATAGAAACCACAATGCACTACATAAGAGCCATTGATTTAGGCGAAGAAGAAGAATTTATCGTTAAGACCGCCTCAAACTTAAAAGAAGCAACTGAATTAATCGAAAATGGCTTTGAATACGTTACCGAAATGGACAACGTAAAAATCTTTAGAAAGAGGAAATAAATTACTTCTCTTCCCATCTTTTTATTATAGTTTTTTCAATCCCCACAGATCGCTTATCAATATTATTCCCATACAACCAATCTTCAAAACCCTCTTCATCATCTAACTCATCCTCAATCGTTCTCATCCTTATTTATTATCCTCCTTTTAAGGTCGAAGTCTTCGACTTCTCCTAACCCAACCCACCCGCCCCGCCCAACTTCTGTCGAAACCCTATCATAAATACATCCTTTCAACTCCTCTACAATCTCCTCTAAAGGTCGAGTAAGGAAATCGCAACCCCTACAACTCCTAACATCAAACTTAGGACAACACTAATTCCTACAAATTCGACCGCCATTCCGACACCACTTCGGAACATTAAACTCTTTTATCACGTACAACCTCATCGCGCGCGCTACTTTGATTAGCGAAGGAGCTTTATTATTCTCCAAATTCCTAAGAAATGAACAAAGGGCATGGAACCCAAGAGTTTATAGTTAGGTTATATTAAATAAGGGGTGGGAACTTAATGACGTTTTTTGAATATGATCCGAACTTAAATTTTCTGAGTGAATTAAAAGAGAATATTTCAGGTTCAACTAGTGAGAACAGACGGAAAAGAATTGAAGGATTAATAGAACTTCATAAAAGAATTGGCTCAAATTCTTTTAAGGATGAGAATGAAGTAATACAAATTCTACTTGAATTTGCAGATATTCGTGGGAAAAGCAACCCAGAATCTAAGCTTATAATTGAATCTCTTTTTAGTTTAGTACAGAAAGATGATAAAAATTATCAAATCATTTTAACTGGGCTTAAAGAGCAAGAGAATAGACTTTTAGTTTTTTCTAAACTAATCTTAGAGTTAAACAATATAAAAAAACGCGAAGGAATAAAACCTTTAGTCGATTTTTTAATGAGTAGGGGCGCTATTAATGATTCAAGCGTTTCTGAGGTTAAATCTTGTCTTATTAATCTTGGTAACGAAAACTTCAGCACTGAAATCATAAAAGAAGTTACGCCTTTTCTAGATTCTTTGAACATCTGTCAAATCGTGTTTTCTACAGAGCTTTGTGCAATATTTGCCAATGAGAAACTTCTAAAAAAATTATTAATTGTACTCGAAAGATCTATAGACGGTTTCTTTAGCGGGCATGAAGACAATATTGAGGAAAATATCTGCCGATACCTAGATAGAATCGCGAATCCTAATAGTCTGTTTCCTTTGTTAAAACTTCTAAAACTCCGAAAAAGCCCTGATAATTATGTAAATAAGGCGATAGC
>JAOZHB010000107.1 GCA_026015035.1 Candidatus Bathyarchaeota archaeon
ATACAGAGGATGGTAACCTCCATTGCGGGAATGATTGGTCCTGTGATTTCAGCCCTCATCGTCACTTATTTTGGTGGTTTGGGTTCAGCTGACGGCATACGACCGCTCTTCCTCGTTCAGTTTTTACTTGGCATCTTCGTCTTTACGCTCCTTGCCACCAAGCTGCAAGATGTCACTGTTACTAGAGCAAGACGTGAGGTTGGAATAGTAAGCCATTTCTTCAGCGTGTTTAGAGAGTCACCTATACTTACGTTGCTCCTCCTCAGAGACTGTGTTGTGAGGTTCGCGTGGCAGATAAGGACGCCTTTTATGGGAATATACTTGGTTGACGTGAAGGGGGCTGACCAATTCATATTGGGGTTGAGAGGAACCGTCTCAACAGCTATTACCGTACTCTTTTCAATACCAGCTGGTTATTTAGCTGAGAAGGTTGGAAGGAGGAGACAAGCCTACTTTACCCGTATCTTTTGGTGGATGGGGCTTTTAATCACAATTTTCACACCATCAACACACCCAGAATACCTGATCATAGCCAGTTCTCTACAAAGTTTGAATATGGTTATGTTTGTTGGTTGGTCGGCTTTCACTCAAGAAGTGGTTCCCTTACACGCAAGGGGACGATGGTCAGGAATAAGTATGCTTGCTAATGGAGTGGTTGGTGTCATCGCTCCGATTGTAGGAGGAGTGATCTGGGACCTTAACCCTGATTACGTTTTGTGGATAAGCTTGTTCTGCGATGCTTTCATCGTTCTTCCATTAATGATTCTAATAGGATACAAAGTCTCTAAAGCTAAAGCATGAGTCACACTTAACCGCTAGCCTTTAACTAATTTCACAAGGATTATCGCAGGAGCCCCCACCCAATCGAATAGCGCGCGCTATTATGGAGGATTTATAAAGGCCGCAATCATTCGCTGAATTGGTAGGAATAGGATGTCAAAAGTAGCTTTATCACAGGGATCATCTAGGAAGAAAAACATAATTTCTGTCTTAAATTTAATCGATGAGGATATTGAACGGGCTTTGAGTAAAAAAGACGCTTGTTCAGTGTTAATTAATGCTTTGTGGAGTAACCTTAACTTTAGGCGTAACGTCATTGTTCCAGATGGCCTATGGACTGGAAGGATGTTGATGAGAGGCTGATCAGGCGGGGCGGACTCATCCTCGACCTGGACTTCTTGGAGGACTACGATAAAGAGCTGGAGGCGATGAACAGGGGGAAGGAGGGGCGCCCCTTCACCCTGACCCACAGCCACATCCGGTTCCTGGCCGTGGTCAGATACCTCTTCGACATGCCTTACCGCCAGTTGGAGGGCTTCGCCAGGGCCCTCCACCGCCTAGTCCCCAGGCTTCCCTCGGGGGACTATTCGGGGCTGAGGAGGCGCATCCTCGGCCTCGACCTCGCTCCCTATGAGCACCTGAGGGAGGTGGATGAGCCCATAGCCATTGCGGTGGACTCGACAGGCATCAAGGTGCACCGGGCGGGGGGCTGGGTGGAGCGGAAGCACGGCAAGAGAAACCGGTACGTGAAGGTCCACTTCGCCGTGAACGTGGAGACCGGGGAGGTTGTGGCCATGGAGGTCACCACCGACGACGCCCACGACTCCAAGGCCTTGGCCTCGCTGTTAGAGCAGTCCGAGGAGCATGGCAGGGTGGTCAGGCTCTACGGCGACGGGGCCTACGACAGCTCGGAGATCTATGAGGCCTTGGCGTCCCGGGGGATTGAGGCGGTCATCAAGCCCCGTGGGAGCAGCCGGCCCGACACCCCCTCCCCTGCTAGGAGGCGGGTAGTGAGGGAGTACCTGAGCCTCGGCCACGACGCCTGGGCTGGGCTCAAGGGCTACGGGAAGCGGTGGATGGTGGAAACCGTCTACTACACCTTCAAACGGGCCTTCGGAGAGCACTGCGTGGCGCGAACGTTCAGGAACATCGTGAAGGAGCTGGTGGCCAAAGCCACTATCTACAACATGTTGGTCAACCTGTAAGACCGGTAACCCCGAAAAAACGATGGAGGAAAAAGGTAAGACCATGCAACGATAAGAGTTACTCCACAAAGCATTAATTAAACCAAATATGGTTAGAACGGATACAATGAATGCAGCAACTCATGTTGAAGCTCTGCAGGCTGTCCTTGAATATCTAGGAAAGTATAAACGACGTATTAGTAGGATTACTATAGGTGAAGGCCCAGCAGGTTCACCAGCGCAAGAAGGCTTCACAAACTACAGGTATCTAAGATTAGCAGAAGAGTTTCAAGTCGACTTTATGGATTTGAATCAGGATTCACATACCAAAGCTTATGTGTATCAGATCGAGGGTGAAGAAATACAGGTCCGCATAGCAAAGTCTTCGATCGAATATGATTATACGATTTCGCTAACACTTCCTAAAACCCATGAGACTGTTCTTTTCTCCGGAGGTACAAAGAATTACATAATGGGTTCTGTAATCAGGGATCAGATCGATGATAAAATAAAAGTGCACGGGTTTCCTGATCGAACGGAGTGGGATCATTATTATCCGGAAGCTGTCAAGTTGATGCATCGAAACCTTGTGAGGTTAGCGAGAGAACTGATGCCAGACCTTAATGTGATTGATGGGTTTGTCGCGATGGAGGGAAATGGGCCTGTTCATGGAAAATTAACCCATCTGGGAGTGGCGGTCGCTGGAACCGACTCGATAGCGACAGATGCGGTAGCAGCTAACATTATGGGGTTTAACCCATCAGATATCGGCTATCTTTACTACGCCAATAACGAGGGATTAGGAGTATCAGAACTCTCTAAGATAGAGGTCATAGGCGCAAGTATCTCAGATGTCCAGAAACTCTGTAAACCACATGACAATTATGCAATCGAAATAACATGGAAGTTACTAGCTAGCTCTATACACTAGATATCAACAGTAAAGTGGGAAAAGTTAACCTCCTAAAATCGTAGCTTGCAAGATCAAATAATCGTGGTGTAAATTGTAGTAATTGTAGTAAGCACGCGCTAGCTAACTCTTAGCGCGCGCGCTTTTAAATAAGCTAGAGTTCAAAGGTAAACCCATCCATATCTCCCCAGTAACTCTTCGTGGTCTCTGAAGTGCTGTGCTATATACCTCTAAATCGGATGAAACAAGCATCCTTCCATGGATAAACTTTCAGAGACAGAGGTCTTAATAGAGAACCCTTCAGCTGCGAAATTAATTAACGGTTATTGTTTCCAGAACCCTCTCTGGCGTAATTTTTTGCCCAGGTAGACGAGACTGAGCATGATTGGGACCTCCCAAAACAGCCCCATGGTGGTGCCGAGTGCGGCTTGTGAGCCCAGACCATACAGGCTGATGGCGGTAGCAATGGCGATCTCGAAATGACTTGAGGAGCCAATGATCACGGAGATAATGGCCTCCTGGTATCGGAGACCCGCGAGCTTGGTGATGAGTAAGTTGATGCCCACGACAATCGCGAATCCCAGTAACAGGGGAATCGAGACCAGGATCATCTCGCCTGGATTTTGTATGAGCACCGTTCCATTCAGCGAAAATAACACAATTAATGTAGTCAACAGCGCTAAAATCGCTATTTTTCCCACGAGGGGCTTGAACACATCGAGGAACCACCGCTCGCCTTTCGTTCGCGTGATATATCTCTTGGAGAGATAGCCTAACACGAGGGGAATTCCGATAAACACGAACACGGAGATCAGGAGCGCGGCTCGGTCAATTTGAATGTTCTGAATCCCCGTTAACAGCGAGACGATGGGGGCGTAGAAGACCATGATGGTGACGGTGTTCAAACTCGTGTTGACGAAGTTCTGCTCTTGATTTCCGTTGGCGAGGACTCCCCACACCAAGACCATGGCGGTACAGGGGCTGGATCCGAGCAAGATTAACGAAACAATCAATTGATCGTGACCGGACAAGAAGAAGTACGCTAGTCCCGCGGTCACGAGGGGGGCCCAGATCCAATTTGAGAGAATCGTTATGAGGATCGGTTTTGGTTGGTGAAGGAGTTTCTTCAATTCCGCCACCTGAAAGTTGAGGAGGGCGGGATACATCATTAGAAAGAGACAGATGCCGATGGGAATCGATATTCCACTGATCTGTAGGTCGTTGATGGCGATGCTGAGAGCGGGAAAGTATTGGGAGAGCACAAGCCCTAGCACCATGCATAACGCGACCCATGCCGCGAGATACTTCTCGAAGAAGCCCAACTCTTTCGTCTCTGCCATCGTGACCGCCTCTTAAGGCGTACCATATTTTACATTGATATTTTTAAATTTATTGATTTAGTTGTATTAGATGGATTATCAAATCAAACTTCCGGACGAGTTATTCTTTATAGGAATGAGTAAGCAGGATAACCTCTAATTTGAAAACGTTGGGAGCATTCACTCGGGGAATTCAAGGAAATCGAATAGGCTTTGAATAAGCTTGGGTCGGGAGACGCTGTAGAAGACCCATTTCCCCTCTTTCCTGTCCCGTATCAACCTCATGTTCTCTAAAATGTTGAGGTGATGGGACGCTGTGGGTTGAGTGAGGTTCAGGGCGACGGTTAACTCGCAGACACACATCTCCCTCTCGTTTAGGAGCCTCAGCATTTTCAGCCGGGTTTCGTTGGCTAGGGATTTCAGGAGCCGGGTCTTCGTGTCGATCAGGTCCTCATCTGCCAACTGGCTTGTAAGTGTCTTCAACGCCACTACATAGTCTTCAAGATCTTCTGTTGGACGAAGGTCCGAACAGAGAAGTCGTGCCAATCTTTTAGATCGCCCCGTATTTCCGGCTGTTGACATTACACGCCTCACATCATCAGGTTAAACAATTAATAACAAAGTCGGAACGAAGTTAAATTTTTTGACGCGCAACAAAATACTAATTCGATATATTTAAATATATCGATGCATCTTTTCGGTGAAGAGATGAGTAGGCGATCCAAGACAAGATAGCTAAGAAAAGAATAAAGAGATGATTCTAATGGACGATAAGGCAATTGGGTTTATCTTCTGCGTCTGCACCGGGAAGTGTCCAGGCTTCGCGGAGTTGGATATCTGGGACTTCATCAATATCATTCGAGCCGAGTATCCCGTAGAGTACGCCTTCATCCACCCCATGCTGTGCGACGAGGATGGAGAACGTTTCCTCGATTCATTTCTCAAGAAGGAAACCAAATACATTGTGGCGGGATGTGCTCCGGTAATGCAGACAAAGCTCTTCAGAGACTCCTTCAAGAAAGTGGGGCTAGACATTACCAAGGACTTGATCCCGCTTGATGTGAGAAACATGAAACTGAAGGACGCGTTGACCGTCGTGAAAAACGCGCTCAAGGAGGCGGGAAAGGATGTCTGAGGAGACCTACATGGGCGTACCCCGTAAGGAAATCCCCTGGTCACCAATCGTAGACTACGAGAAGTGCAATCTGTGCGACGGAGCCCCCCAGTGCCTAAAATTCTGTCCTCACAACGTTTTTGGAGTTGAAGAGGATCCACCTAAACTCGAAGTCGAGAATCCAGATCATTGTGTCGTGTTTTGCAGAAGCTGTCGAAAAGTATGCGCACCAAATGCGCTGAACTTTCCGAATAAACCAGCCGTTCTCAAGATAATCAAAGAAAAGAGAGGTTACTGAAGGAGTGTGAAAGCAGGTGCCTAACCAGAAGATCCTCGTTATCCCTTGCAGCGGAATCGGGAAATCCCTCGGTACCGTAAGCCGAAAGGCAACCTATAAAATCATTGAGGAACTCAGACCAGACTGCGCCAGAACCACGTGTTTAGCGTTACTCACTGTGGGGGATGAGGAGACGTTGAAGATGGTACGCGAGAACCCCTGCATGTCAATCGATGGCTGTCCTGCCCAGTGCGCAACAAAAAACATCGAAGCGGCACAAGGCAGACT
>JAOZHB010000110.1 GCA_026015035.1 Candidatus Bathyarchaeota archaeon
TCAAGAAGTATATGTAGACATAGCAGTCAACTACCGGTTGAACCCGTTAGCGGTCGACGTCATTTATACGGATTTACGACAAGATTATGCCAGCAGAATTGTGAAACCTAACGTTGAAGAAAGCATCAAGGCCACTACCTCTGACTTTACAGCAGAAGAACTGTTACAAAAACGTGAATCAGTTAAATCCAGATTCAAAGATATTCTGTCCCAAAGACTCCAAGAGTATAATATTGAAGTAGTAGATGTCGCGATAACTAACTACCGATTCAATCAACAATTTCTCGATGCTACGAATAACAAGGTAATTGCGTTACAAGAGGCGGAGAAAGCGAAAAACGAGTTAGAAACAATACGATATGAAGCTCAACAGCAGATTATACAAGCAGAAGCAGCAGCTAATGCAACAATAGCAACAGCAACAGCAGAAGCACAAGCCAGAGTCATAGAAGCGGAATCGCAAGCAGAGTCAATCAGATTAGTGCAAGAGCAACTCGCACAGAACCCAGAGTACATTCAATACCTTACAGTTATCGGGTGGGATGGTAAACTACCATACTTCCTAGGAAGCGATGTCATGCCATTCTTCCAACTGCCTACAAACGCAACCGACTAATCCCCTGACGAAATCTCATAACGCCACAACCCCTATTTTTTTAAACATAAAAAAGCAACAGCACGAAAAATGTAACATGAGAAGATTTAACCCTGCCCTTCTCAGCACTTGATCACAGTTGACCAAGCTTTATTGCTAAGCTATGAGTCCGCCTCTTTGTCTTTTGGTATTCGATTGATTTCAGGACGGATCCAATACAAACAGGTGAATCATAACGTTTATTCTCACTATCTAGTATGCATCTGTCTCACTTCATCAAAGCCATCTTCACATACTTTAGACTGACATTTATTTCTAATATACTTACCACTTACTGGCTACTTTATTTGAAGAACTTTTACCCACATGTTGTACAAGTTTGGTATAATGATGCTTTCTGTGGCAGAGTTCCAAAGTCGATTCTTGCAAGACATTACACAGATTTTAGTCCGGAAAGACTGAACAGAATATACGATAAGGTAAACCTGAAAGTCCTTTGAAACCAGTTTTAGCTTGCCATTATGATGGTGTAGCTTTTGCAGTTGGTGTTAGTGAATAATTACCATCTTTCCCCGTGATTTTTGGCGTGATGTCTATCTCGAGACTTGATATTTGTGCAGGATTGACTCTTACTCCACCTCTTATTATTGGAACATGAAGCTTGCCACTTTTAACTACACAAGTATAGTTTATTCCGTTGACCGTAGCTATTGCTTGGGTAATATTGAAGCGAATTATATTATACTTGCCGACTTGTAGAGTGGTCTCCCCAATCATTGTTTTGAAAATCACTATCTCTCTAAGGCTGAGATTAGCAACACTTACTCCTGTATTGAACCATCCAGACTCACCACCAGCGTCAGCCCGGTGAATCATGATGTCGCTAAAAGAAAGATATACTGCAGTGGCTGACCCCCAGCCTGAAGGTGGATCCCTCATCAATATAACTAACGTTCCTGACGCGGAAACATTGGGGCTAAAAATGCTACCAAACCAGATTGTTACTATTATGCATAATACAAGAACGGGTATTTTATTCATATGATATTTGGTTGATTATTTTACACTTCATATATCTTTTATGAACTCACTAACTATATTTATACCAATATGAATCATATTGACATACTGATTAATTAGTTTTATATTATGTCACTATTATGAAATGGTACTGCGTATATGACTATGTGTTTTAAGTAGAAAATACAATAAAACGGTGTTTAGCTGCTTGTGATGGCTTATTGTCGCGCTAGTTTCAGTATTTCATTGTAAAGGCATTCGATGTCATCATAGAGTTTAGGATCCTTCAAGCTTATTTGAGTAGCATTGAAGCCATCTTTTCTGCCATGAGGGATTTTACGTTTGGATTGGGCCAGTGTAGATAGTCCAACACCGTTCCCTTCGCCTCTCTGAGCCTCATCACATCGACCAATTCTGCGTACAAACCGTCTCCGAGGCCGTTTGCGATCAAGGCAGCGCCTTGAGCAGCCTCCTTACTGCCGGAGGAGAAGCCCTTCACCCGACGGATGGGCGCGTTGAACCGCGTTTCAAGGCTTTCGCGAAGTCTTGTGTACAGAGCGTTAACCCGGGACAGTCTGCCGGAGAGAAGGACTTCCTCGACTTGGCCCTCTAGAATCGCAGTCTCCATGGCAACCGCCTTCACAACGCCGTCAACTAAAGAGTCCCAAGCTAGAGTGAACTTAGTTTCATCTATTTTTTGAGCGAATGCCTCGGGAGTCATGACCCCTCCAGAGGCAACGTAAGACGCTCCTCCGAGACCCAACTGTTCTTCGGTGAACCTGCTTAAGAGGTGTGAAAACTCGAGGTCCATGGCGCCAATGGTGAGGAAGCCTGGACCGGGAAAAAGGGTTCCTCCGACGCCGTCAACGATCTGACCTCCGTCGACGGCCATTGCAGCGTTGAATCCGAAACCCAGCTCCACTACGATGAAGCGTCCCTCTTGGTATGGGACATTATATTCTTGGGCGTGGTCCCAGAGGGCTAAGGCGGCGATGCAGGTTTTATCGGCGGTTCCCATGTCCACTTTATTCGTTTTTCTGTGGGTCGGCACGGTGGGTAGTTGAATAACACTGGGTACAAAGTAGACGTTGTATGGGGACGCCTGAAGCATTTTGATGAGTCGTCTAATGGCGATGTCGACCTCCGTGTTCTTAGCGAGTGTGGCGTAGGCGATGTCCGCGTCAGAGATTTGTGAGATGTGCTTACAGGGAACGCCCATGGCGGAGGGTCCAACCATCACCTCGGGCGCTGCCTTTTGGACGACGTCAAAGAGGGCTTCAGGCTGTTTAGCCACAAGAGTTGTCGGAATGGATTCCTCCAACACGATCTCATCAACGTCAGTCATACAGCATACGTCGAAACTGCTCGTTCCTGGGTCAATTCCCAAAGCTCTCATATCAAACTACCTTCTGTAAGTCAAGGCATCCCAGCTCGTAGATAACTGTTCTAGAGCTTGAACTGCTATCCATTCAGATTACCACGAGGTGCAGCTTAACTCTTGTGTAGATAGTTATGACAAGGGCTTCCAGCAACTAACTTGAAATAAGGTACATGTAGGTAGCTAGCGAGAAGGTAGCTATTCCCGTAGAACCCTTGAAAGTACTTTTTCTGGAAAATCTCCATAAAAAAATACGTTCATCAGGAACCGACAGGTATCTCCCGTCGATGAAAGTACAAATCCGTAAGGTGAAAAAAGCTTAGAGTGTTCACTAAGGGGAGTATTTGAAATTCCACTTCTTTAGGCGGTATTTCGCAGTATATAGGGTTCTGAGGAGGCGTTCCTCCGATTCAGTTAAGCCTCTTGGTAAGAATTTCACGGAGAATAGGTCTTCGAAGGCAGTGAGTAAGATCCCTTTAACGTCATTCAAGGATACTTCGTGATCGAGGGCTTCTTCTAGGTTAATCACGTCCATCTTCTGGCTTCGAGTAAATGCTCTTCGATCGTTCGCCGGTGAACGCATTCGGTTTAAACCTAAAACGTTAGAAAGACGGCTCAGGTTGGAATGGATCAACAGGCTTCCATGGACGAGGATGGCTCCATGCTTCACGGCGCCAGCAAGTCCAGAGATCTTCCGGTCTCCCACCGTAATAGTGTTTTGGGAGGGATGCTCCACGTCTAAGCCGAGTGCCCGAAGAGCCTCTGTAACGACTGAACCAACCACGTTAAAGACGTTCTGGAAGCCCTTGAACGCTAGAGGATGGCTCTTCAACAAAAAGAGGGAGTAATTTAGGTTTCCCTCATCATGGTACACGGCGCCTCCACCTGAAACCCGCCGTATCACGGGTATGTTCTCCGTCTCACACGCATCCAGATCGACCTCCAAGTCCGACGATTGAAATGAACCAATTACCACCGCCCGCAAGTTTCTCCAAAACCTGAGGGTGCATGGAGCTACCTCGCTGCCAACACACGTCATAATAGCTTCTTCGAGGGCGACGTTCATATGAGAGTCATCGTATTCAAGGTTGAGTAGCCGCCAACCATTTTTGCTCAAGGTTCTAACGTAACCGCCAAAGAAGTGATTTGATTAGGGGTAAGCTTCTTGTTTGCCTTGCTCTATTCTCTCCCGCTTATACTCTTCTACGATGTCCAGGATCTTCGCATTCAGTTCGATCTGCTTTTCTTCGAGCCCTTTCTTCATAGCCGCGTCCAATTCTTCTGCCTTCACGTAGGGATAGCCCTCAACCCACTCAACCCTCAACTCTCGATAGGGCACTACCGCCACACCAAAGTTCTCGAAGACCGCTTCCGCTTGATGCGCCATAGGCGCCCTTGACACGACTGCATTCACGCCCCGCTTCACCAGTTCTTCCGCGGTGGAAACACCTCCACCACTGGAGTCAAGGAAGAAGATGGTGTCACCACGCGTAATATCGTAGAGGCGAAATGCTTTTTCCAGTCCATCCCGGGTGAAGGTTTCAACGGGCTTGAGGAAGACGATGTCACCCTTGGACGCTAATCCTCGATAATGGCGGACAGTATCAAGCCTTTTCTCAAGATGCTGAGCTACGCGCCTCTCTTTTACGAGTTCTCTTCGAAGAGTGGCGATTTCCCGATTGAGTTGTTGATACGCTCTGCCCTCTTTAATCTCCTTCGCCTCCGTCCTCCGTACAGCGTCCAGAGCCTTTGTGAGGTTTTTCACCCGCTCTTCCCGGTGCCTCGCCTCGTTTAGGAGAAGGTCATTTGACTCCTTCAATTGTCGAACTTGTTCCCTGTAGAAGGAGATTCGTTCTTGTAGGCTCTGTATCTTGAGCTCATAATCAGTTAAACCTGGTGCTTTCTTTTGAGGCGCCACTGGTTTTTCCGTTACGTCCCGGTGTTCCTTGGGGGCTGACACTTCGAGGGCTCGTTGAATGGGGTGGCCTCTGACAACCAGGGCCTTCACGTCTTGGAGGGACACGGGAGCCACTAACTTCCGAGCTTCTACCTCCACTTGTACAAACTTGTTCTTGTAATGCTGAAACGCCTTAATCGCTGCCGCGAGGGCGTCTCTGGCATGGGAATTCCGTAAGTTAACTTGGTGTTTTTCAGCATACAAGCGGGTGATGTCTCGCTTCTCCGAGGCTTCCATTACGGAGTCTGGAGCAAAGAGGACTGCATTCAGCATGTTGGCCAATTTCTTTACGAAGGCAGGGGCAGGCGTAACGTCAGCTGCAACGAGGAGGGGATCTCCGTACTCCATTGCAGTCCGAGTGATTTCTCCCCGAGTGAGACCCTTGCGACTTTTCAGGTAAAGGGGAGACGCGTCTAAGGTGAGAATGGCTACACCGCAGGTAGTTCCGGGGTCCACACCTATAATCAGCTGCTTAGATGCCCCCTTTTTTCGAGTGAAGGACGCTCCAGGAACGTTCATGGGGGTGACTTCGATCTTGTTTCGATAGACTGAGCTGATCTTCAGCGTCACATACTTCCCTCGTAAGGGTTTAATGAAGCCACGGAGGGCGGCCCTCGAGGCATATACGTGAAAGTAGGCCCTTTCAAGTCCGAAGTCCGATTCTTCTGTAAAGAGATCGTAGTCCAACCCCATCTGCTGGAGGGTTCTATCGATTCTCCTCTTCACATTCAGGATCGTGGCGTGAATTCGTCTTCGATATCGATTTTGACTTGAGCCTCCTGGACCTAGACTCACGTTTCTGCAGACACGGATTTTTGTTTCGTTTTCGAGTACTTGAACGTTCGCTCCAACACCTTTTTCCGCGAGCCTTGCGCAGGCCTCAGACTCCTCCAAGGGCGAGGTTTTTGAAGGACGAGTGAGTCCTTGCTTCGAAGCTTTTTGTTGGAGGTTCCCCGCGTCTCCCTGAAAGCCGGTCACCTGGATTACCTTTGTTTCAGCAGGAAGTTTGGAAAAAAAGTTTCTGAGACCACTAATATTCGCAGCCAATTCGTAAACGTTGTCAACGGCCAAATACGTTGGCTTGCGAAGTCGTAGCATGTGGAGGAGGCGTATCCGTGATATCTTCTTATGTTGCTCAGTGATCAATCCGTCTTCGATGATGGTTAAGGCGTATCTTCGGCCTTTGGAACTCCCTAGTTTGTAATGGGAATAACCGTCTACGCCGAAGATAGTGGTATCCGGCAGGTAGAAACCTCCACGTCCATGATTAGAATGGCGTTACCTTGATTTGAATTTTGTTTAGAAGGCTATAAGGACTCCCATTATCCCCGCAAGGAAAATACCGTCGAACGTTCCCGCGCCCCCGATGCTCATTACTGGGGCTCCCAGCTTGAGGATTTTATGGAAGTTTAATAAGTCGGCTCCGATCAGGGTGCCGAGAGTGCCTGACACATATGTGACGACGTAGGAGAAATCCCCGCCCACAAGCATCCCGACGATGGCGGCGGTGACGGGAGGTATGAGGACGGGCACAATGATGCCCGCTCCTTTAACTGGTCGAGATACGGCTTTCACCACGATGGCGACTATGGCCACAGCGACCCCTATATTGGGAAGGGCGGGGGCTGCCTTCGTCATTAAATACAGGGACGTCACGACGGGGACTACAGCGCCTCCAACGTTGATAGCCACCACTGACTCGTAGAATCCAACGTGGTAAGAGGGAACGGGATAGGTGACGCCGAAGACGGTTACACGCCTCATTTTGAACCGGGGTTGAAGCATTCTATTTCTCTTTATGGGTATATTGACGTAGCTTCCGAGGAGGCAGGTGGCGAGGATTAAGAAAATCCCGTAGGAGCCCACATTGGGAAAGAGAGTCTTGAAAGCCGCCCCAACGACGTTAATGAATAACAAGAAGAGGACGGCTCCCAAGACCAGAGATAGAATTAGAAAGAACCGGTTTTGTATAGGCCTGTAGAAGATGCCCCTGAACCTACGGTTAGAAGCAGTTCTTACAAAAGACAATAGCCTTTTACTCCTCCAAAGAGAGACCGTTGCAGAGAAACATTATCTAACCAGCAAGACGTAAAAACCTTGCTCATACATCTTCCCATTATTTCCATTCTGTTAGCTAGCTGTACAGCAACAGATCTACAAGGTTGAAAGGATTGAGTTTGAGGGAACAAAAAAATAGGAATGAAGGTTGGAGGGATTTTTCGA
>JAOZHB010000119.1 GCA_026015035.1 Candidatus Bathyarchaeota archaeon
CCCTCTACGATGGCTGGTTCCGGATATTATTGCAACACACCTTCGTCCTCCTCCCCCTCGCCGCCCCCCTCTCCATGGATCGATTCGATCACCTACTCATCTCTGGAGACTCTCCACCCACGCTGGAAGTTCATCCCACACCTCCAAATAGACCTGAAACCAATGAGAAGTTCGTATGGGCTACCTTGCAGGTTCACCACGTGGGAGATATATACCGCCATAAAAAAATAGAGGCCGTGAAAAACCATTTACAGATGGGCGATATCAAGCTGAAAGTCTGTCTTCGAAAGCTGGATAAGCCGCAACTGAATGACAGTACCTGCGTCAAATGTTTGAGTACAATCGCTGACCTCACTTTAGCTGGCATTGATGGAAATAAATGCGGCTTCCAGGTCAATGAAGCCACGTGGACGCGATTCAGGGAGTACCTTACGCACGATCTGGAGCAGGAAACCTTCGGATCAGGGAGAGGGTTTCTACGAATGCAACAAACGCTGCCCAATCCCATCGAACAGGACTTCTACGGGTCACGAGCCTTCTTCGACTGGTTTCGAGGCTTCGACTTCCAGTCCAAGGAGAAGGACGTGTGGCGCTACCGCGACCTCTACCATAGTTTACCTTACCCCTTGGCGAAAATACTAAATAAATTGTATTTACTAGCCGGCATACGAATCCGCGATAAAAGACCTCTGCCACGGAAGAAATCCCGCTCCCCTACCTAGCATGGAACTACAACAAAGTCTAAAACACAAAAGGCAAGCGCACGCGCGCGAGTCTCCCTAGTTTCCTACCCTTGAAGACATACAATAATGTAATGGCTGTGGCAGAGCTTACCAGTAATAACAAGGCCGTCCACAAAGTGAACTCTGAAATTGGGTTTAGCGCGCGCGCTAAAATTATAAGTAAGAAGTTCGTGTTTCTAGACTCATGACCTCGAAAGTAGCTCTCGTTCGATCCGACCGGGGTGTTTCAAAAGCGTATGCGCAGGCGTTGAAGCTCATCGGTGGCATCGATGCGTTAAATGTCCGGGATCGCAGTGTGACCATTAAGGTCGGTATCTACGACCAGCGAAATCTGAATTATCCCACGCCACCCGTGGTGCAGACGGTGGCCGACGCGTTTACGCGTGCCCACCAGGTTCGTCTCGTGGAATCAGATAACCATCATGGCTCAGCCTTGGAACGCCTGCAAGTGTGGAAGACCCTGTTCTCGGAGAGGGTCATGCCGTTCAACCTTTCCACGGACCCCCAGATCCGGGAGGGCGTGGTCTGCGGGGAAACCATCCAGTTTTCCCACGTCCTGTGTAAACCGAATGTGCTGGTGAGCCTCCATGCAGCGCGGAGAGGAACAATGGGCTCGATTTTTAAGAATCTGCTCGGATGTATCCCCGACACGAGGAAAGAACGGTTCCACGAGAAGCTGGGCGTGGCACTCATCGACATCGCATCGGCTGTGGACTGGATTGACTTAGCCGTGATCGACGGCACGTACGTGTATGGAAGCGAATGGAAGTTGGGTAAGCCGTTGCAGAGAGAACAGCGTAACTTCCTTCTTGTCGGACGCGATCCCGTTGCTGTGGAAACGGTCGGCAGCCTTCTAGTCGGTGAGACGCCTCTCACGATTCCTTCGTTAGCCGTTGCCAAGCAAAGAGGACTCGGCGAAACGGACATCAATAACATCGAGGTCGTAGGCGAATCCCTCGAAGCCTTCATCCCATAAGCTTGACGAGCGAAATAGACTGTCGCTACTGAGTAACCCACACTAACTAGCTAAGAAAAAAAAGAGCACAAAGTATGTGCATCAACAGCTTATACAACATCTAAGAAAGCAAGTACAGTCGTCAGCCGATTCGAACGACTACAGACCCAGATTGTACCATGACTTCTTTGATGTCTACTGGTGACCTCACAAGCACGCGCTAGTAGGAGTTTAAATGACTGGTCTTATTCTTATTAGCTGAATGAAACTAAATATTGAACTGTTTGGATATAATCTATCGCTGTACGTTTTGAGCAATTAAGGATTTCCATGATGTCTTCAGGTTTTAAATGATAAGCTAATTCTAAGGATCTGGTTAATATCGTTTTAGAATTATCTTCCTTAGCTCTCATGCGTAGCCTGTCACAAAGAGTGCCATAGCCCATCTCTTTGGGATCAAGGAGCAGAAACCAGATAAGTAATAGCTTCTGAAAAGTCTTACAGCGAATGGATTTGAAGACTCTCTTGTGGAAATATTCTTCCATCTGTTTGTCCGTTAACGATAATTTATAACTCATATCGTTCATATTAGTAATGTCATATTATGACATAAAAAATCTTCGTTAGCAGGCTAGTTAGGTACGTAATGTAACATTGTTTTCGCACCTTGGTTGTCTCCTAGCGTACGCTATAATTTATATGAAAATCTTGCTCTCTCTCAACTAATAAGAAGCCCCATTAGAAGCCTTTTTTGATCGCTAGCTAGTAAACCTCACTAGCGATGAAACCTTCGTTTGACCGCCTCGATCTGTTCGCCAAGCACCGTTATCTTCTCCAGGTCGCAGGTTCCAAGGCCCTTGTCCTCCGCAAAGCGGAGGTGTCGAACCGTCTCGGGTGGAACCCCCATGACAGCGGCGCCGACGGCGTCCGTTGCCACGGGATCGGTGCCCGCGATGACGAGGTTCATCGCCACGGGGCTGCCCCGCGTTTCATGGCCTTCTCCCGCGATGATGCCGTCGATCACGGCGACGCGGGGCGTCAGGACGGAGGCGAGGTCCGCAATGTTTCGACTCAGTCGCCCGTTGTGCATAATGCCTTTCGAGGCCAAAGCTCCCATCATGTTCTTCAG
>JAOZHB010000142.1 GCA_026015035.1 Candidatus Bathyarchaeota archaeon
AGGTTCAGGCACGTGACTGACGAGCAGATCGCAGGCATCCAGGCCGATACCACGAAGAAGTGGGAAAAGCTCTTAAAGTCCGACGAGACAGGCCAGCTTTTCCTGTAAGAACACGAATTCCCTATTTTATTTTCCTTTTTTATCCAATCTGCAGCGCAAGTGTGATTTAAGCTATCTAAGGTATTCAGACACTTCCTTGAGTAATCCTTCTGTCTCCTCCTTAGGCACAATGGCCCCCATGACGTCCTTCTTCCCTCCCGCCTTGAATCCGAGCCCCACAGCCCTCTCTATCAGAGCCCTCATGTCCCTGTCGGGACTCCTGACGTATAGTTGATCACTGTCCTCGAAGAAGCCCACGTTCACCACTATCACGCTCCTACTGGATTCCCATGCGATCTTCCTCGTTAAAGTTGAGATGATGTTGTACTGCGTCGAGATCTTCTTCACAGTGACTCCCGATATGTCCTCAGGCGGGAGGTTCATGAGCCGTTCCATCTCCTCCTCCAGAAGCTCAACGTTCCTGTTCCATTCTTTGTTCTCAAGTATGTCCGATGGCCCGTCGCTTTCCAAGAGTTTGGGCGCCATCTCGACGGCTCGTTTGTCGCCTGTCTTGTAGTTGGAGTCGAGGAGTTCGACCATTCTCAGCATATCGTCGAACACCATGCCGTTCTCCAGACAGAATTCTGAGATGATGGGCCAGAACCTCTCGTTTTCCTTTATCCGATGCTCGCGGTCGCCCACCATGCCCAACAGAGTGTACAGGTCGATCTCCCTGCCCAGGAACTCGCTCACAACCCAGCTAGCGGATGGATAATCGTCGGGCTTCGCCCCCATGGCTATGGGGTTGTGCTGGTTGACCGATTCGATGTGGGGCTGTATGTGGTGGTCGAATATTATGATCTCCGAGCCCTCTGCAAGTCGCAGCACGTCTTCCACGGGAAGCGCCATATCGGCGATTATGATGGTGTCATATCCTGAGAAATCGACGATCTCTTCCTCCGTCAGGAAGTAGTTACCAATCCGCGGCGTCCTGTTCTCGGCGCTCACGTCATGCAGTTCTTCGAGCAGGAGGCGGGCCGAACATATTCCGTCCGCATCCCAGTGGTGTACTAGAAGCGTCCTCCCGTGGACGTCAAGAGACATTGCTTAGATCCCTCCTAGATATCACCATCAGGAACGATAAAAGCTGAACCCACTCTCGGATCCTCAATCTGGTGAGAAAGCCCAAGTAATTTAAAGGATTAACAAAGGGAGTAGGGTTAGATGGGCTTCAAGGGGTCGAGAGGTGAGGCGTTTCTACTCCTCGGAATCGCTGTCGCCATCAACCTCGCCTTGATGTACGGTCTGGCCACCAGACCGGTGATGGCCTATCACCTGTCGACTGAGTTGGGTTACAATGAGACTATCGATTTCGAATCCCAGGAGCTCGTCGTGAATCTTGAGGCTGAGAACAAAGGTCTATCGCCGGCTCAAGTTGAACTGACCCTCGTGTTGTACAACACGAGCTTAATTGAGCCTGAGAGAGCCGAGCCGCCTGAAGGGGCGAGGTATCATACCGTAGAGGTCTCACTGGACGACCCCATCAAGAGGTCCAGCACAGAGGTCTACACCATCAAGCTGCGGCCAGAGGGGGAACCTGACTACATGGTGTTCATCTTCGAGGTCAGTGCCAGACCCCGATGGGATCCCTTCTCAGGATTCTTCGATAGCTTTATGGTCACTAAACCAAAGAGACCCACGGCCTTGCTCCTCAAGCGGATCGACGGAACGACGTACATGAGGACCCGCAAGAGATAGCACAGCGACACACTACGCGGGCCCAGTAATTTTTCAGCGACACAACTCCTTGTAGAATGGAGGGGTTGGAGAGGGCAAAGGTCGAGGAATTCGTACGGGGATACGAAAGGTGGTTAGCCCCTCTCCGACCAGGTAGAGCCCCCCGGCACTTAAAGCCTTTATCGCCCCGAGACCCCGAGCACGGAACCCATACACCGGCCCCGTACACCGGTTCCTACCGGGAAACCCAACCACAGATACGTACCCCAAACCCCTATCAACCATACCTACCAACAACCCAGACCCCCACTCCAAAATCCCTTTTAAAAATAAGGATTCCACATAGCCAACAAAGGTCGAGGATAATGAAACGTAACAAAGCGCTAAGCCAGGTAGTCTCCACCCTGATACTGCTGGTCGTCGCCGTACTGCTCGCCGCAGTCGTCGCCTACTACGCCACCAACGTCACCATGACCCGCACGGAGAGCGAGCTGATAATGTTCAG
>JAOZHB010000009.1 GCA_026015035.1 Candidatus Bathyarchaeota archaeon
ACAGTGAAGCGTGCCATCACTGCCCCGCGCAAGAGCCCTCTGATTACTCATAGCTGTGGAATCAAGGTACGTTTCAGCCATCACGGTATAATTTTCTTTAGCAAACACTACAGGCATCATTGCATTCGCGACGTAAGTAATTAGAAGAATACATGTCAACAGAGGAAAGATCCTAGCACGTTCTTTAGAAGTCATAAGTTTCTCTCTATAGTTTTTTTAGATATAAAATATTTATGCACCACCACGCGCGCGCGCTATTCCCCTTTGAACTGTAGCTTCTCCATTTATTCATATGGATTTTCCTTTTTCTTCAAGCAGGTGCCTACTATCTTTTTTGTTCTTCACGCCAGTATCCACCCCAGTATCCATATGGATTTCCCTCCTCATCACTAAATACCTCTATGAAACTCGTACGCCACCAAAGATCGTCGTATGGATAATTGTGCTCTCGATAGAGCCATTGCCCTATCGACCAATTATAACAATGACTTAACCACCAATTCCTGTTTTGGGGGTTCAACACCCAACCTTTGCCCTTGTCAAGATCAGGAGCAGTAGAAGTCGGAGAAATTAGCGTATAGTACCCGGCTGGAAGCCTACTAAAATTGTATACCATCAGATGAAAGGGGCTTTCGACTTCGGGATCCTTATAATTTTCCCACTCTGGCCCCAGATACGGCCTCCTACGGTCTATAGTAACAGTTTTTAAACTTCCGATTGCTGAGTATGTTTTTCCTGTTTCATTGTTTTGAAACGTAAGTCGCATAGCCTCCGGCTCTGGAATAGTAGGATAATAACTTGGGTCAATTGAATCGCGCATACAAAAAAGTACTCTCGCTGTAAACGCTCCTGTTCCATTTAGGACTTGATCAGCAACATAATCGGCTCGGCAAAATAACCGACCTAGTATGTCATACCACATGGCGTCAGGAATACGACGCCAGTATTCGGGGTTATTTTCATATTCTACGAACTTTGGTAGAGGACTAAAATTCGGAACCTCGGCCGTAAAACTTGGATGTCCATTGAAGACAAGATATTCTACACAGTTTATGAAGATTTCTACTTGTTCTTTTATCCTTGGTTGAATATGGTTTACGAGGTATTTATTCGCCATTTCCGTTTCGTTTTGATATAGATGAGCCTCTAGAATAAGATCTTGCCCTTTTAGCTGTACAAGTAACAATTTTAAGAAGTAAGTCTCAAGAGCTTCATAATAATTTACAAAATGATATTGACACCAACTAAGAGGGTTCTTCCATGAAATCTCATCTAACATTGATTTAGTGAAGATTTCTAATAGTCCGTCTTGAATTGGATCTTCGTGACCCGTGATAAGCTTATGTAGCAGCGCCATAGCATATTTTATTCCTTGTGTTGTACTTAGAATATCGTTTCTAAAGTTCATCAAGGTTGCATTGCTTACGTACTCACAGTCTGCCATATCCCTTAATTCATCGAAAGTCTCTTCAATTTTGGCTATAGGATCTAAAGAGCCCAACGCCATAATGTATTTTTTAAGTTCAGTTTCAAGCTTGTTTAAAGCGTTACTTAATTCTTGAATCATAAGTTTCATTTCTTCTATTTCCTGTTTAATCTCGTTTAGAGTTGACAACACCTGATCTAACTTTTCAGTGATCTCGTCCAAATTTCGCTGCGATTCATCTTCTCCAGAGCCTAGAAAACTCATGATCCAGTCGAGAGCTTTACCCTCGCCGTGATGTATCAAACCATTAAGAAGAGCTTTACCAACAAACCCAAAGACTAAACTCCAAATACCAGGACTAGTGCCTTTAAATGGATGTTTAACACCGCTATCAATTTCATCCACCAAACTGTCTATGAAAGCATCGAATCCCCCATAATCACTTGCTTCAAACATGAATGTCTCGTGGTGGAAAACAACATCATAATAGTCACAATGACTTATCACCTCAGCCATGGTTAAATTTGCTGGCACATCCAGAAATTGTTGAACTACCTCCTCGGCTTCGGCATAATTCACCTCAGGGTGCTTGTCCAGGTAGACGGCGATTAGGGTGGTGATGGCGTTTAAATCATAAAAAGCCCAATTTTCCCGCTCTTCATTGTAATTTTGAACTATTCTCACCATAGTTCCTAAAAAAGGCTCATCCCCCAATAATCCTCCCGTAGCAACGATCTTGAAATCATTAGGTATCGCACCATCCCAGCTGCCGACCCCCCAGGCAGCCTTTTCAAAGAATGAGCCAGTCTTATAGGTTGCGTCTTTCTCCTCAGAAATCATAGTTCCATCCATATCGTAAATGCTGACCGTTGCGCCCACAACAGGTTTATCCAAATGAACCTTCCCATATACATCGCTGAAGGCTTTGGGTTGCATGAACAACTGATATGCGTATACGCCTACAATAGAGACTAGAAGAAATGCAACAATGAATCCTGCTTGAATTTTCGTAAAAGCAGCTTTATTCATAAAAAAAATTTTTTTCATAAAACCAATACATAAATATTAATATATATAATTTTTTCGCTAAAAACAACGAGCGCTGTAAATTATGCAAACTGGGTTTGGGTTTGGGGACTAAAATTTAATCCCAAACCTAAATAGTTAAGATATTATTTCATTACTCGGTAATCCATGCAAAACGGGAAATTCACACCTGAACTCATCGCACCATGTGGAATGAACTGTGGAATCTGTATTGCATTTTTTGGGTATACTATGAATGGTAAAAAGAGAAAACACACCTGCGTCACCTGTCGGTTAAGGGAGAGACCCTGTGCATTCATCAAAAAGCAGTGCGATAAACTCACAGATAGAAAAATTGATTATTGTTTTGAATGCATGGATTTTCCTTGCAAAAATCTAGAAAAACTTGATAGACGCTACAGAACAAAATATGGAATGAGTATGATTGAAAATCTGAGGTACATTCAGACACGAGGTATTGAACAATTCCTAAATAACGAGCAGGAAAGGTGGAAATGTGAAACCTGTAGTGGAGTAATTTGTGTTCACAATAAAACATGTTATACATGCAACCAAACAGTAAAAAAGTAACTTTCATAAGTTTCTGGATTTTCAACTGCTTAATAATTTTTCAAAGCTAACTTGCTCTTTCTTTTTCTCAATATAACTATGGGCACCAAATTTATTAGAGACCCACCCACCCCGCCCACGTTATACACAAAACCAAGAATAGTGATGAAAGTATGCAAGTCATATGCATCAAATGCAATAAACATGGATCTCTCAGTCTGAACCACTACAAGTCTAATGGTCGTACCTACAAGTACTATGGTATCCAGCACTATGACCCAGAAACAAAGAAACGTCGTTGGTGTTACATGGGGAAATATGAATCACTGCCTGACCAGTACAAGGTGGTTATACACAAAAAACAGGTTTTATACACAAATTATACACAAAATCAAAAGACGGTCAAATCAAACTTATTTTCTGAAATGGTTGGTGCGGGGGGTGGGATTCGAACCCACGAACCCCTACAGGACAGGGTCCTAAGCCCTGCGCGTTCAACGATTCAGAAGAATCGTCTTTGACCAAACTTGGCAACCCCCGCATAAACATGGGGGAAACTCCCCTTCGTCTACTCGATATCCAGAGTACTGCTTTTTGTACTTTGTGTTACATCATCCCACGTTCATTCATACAGTAACCCGCTACTCAACATCGAAGAACGTACCATGCTAGGAGCCTAAATGACTGAGGTTAGCTTAATAAATTAATTGACCCGCTACTCCTCAGACGCTCGTTCAGTTCAGACGGATTTTTCATGGGATAATGCGTAGTATAACCGTGTCATTTCCCTGTGCAACGGGCCGTTTTCTGGGCTCTTATGAGGAAATACGCCGCGATTTATGCTCCTTCTCAGAAAAAAATTTTTCAACTTACCCCCCTTTCCACGCGACGAAAAATGGGACAGAGACCCGTCCCTCTGTACGTATAGCAGTGGCCTATCTGGCTAGCATTAAATGTTAACGCATCCCAAATAATCTCTAGAATAAACTTTTTTTGAGTGTTCTTATTTCAAAATAGCTAGCTAGCTTGGCCCTCACTCTCTCTTTCAAGGAGAAGATGCCTGTCCGTGAACCCGTGTTTAGTATAGAGGTGAATTGCTTGTTGATTGTCAAACTCAGTCCAGACATGGGTCTCAGTCGCATTTCGCTTGTCCGCAGCTTCCCCTGCCCTTTGGATCAGCTGGCTCCCTATACCTTGCTTCCTAAAGTCCTTCGCAACAACCAAATTTAGGATAACCGCGATGGGTGAGCCTTCAACAAAGTCCGGGAACACACGTAATTCAATAAAGCCTACGATGGTTTCATCCGCTTCCGCCACAAATATCGTACTTGCTGGATCGTTAAGCGATTCAGTTAACATCACTTCTCTGGTGGACCAATCCTCGAGATGGATCAGTTCATCCGACAGCTTGACCAGTTGCTTAGAATCCCGCTGTACCGCTTCACGAATCCTTACACTCAATCTCTAACCCACCAGCGGTATTAGTGTGTTGGAACTTAAAAAGGGTGAACCAAGGAATTCGTTCGGTGCCTTCACGTGTTGAGTGAGTTAGCTTACGTAATATGAAATCGAATTGTAACCAGTCACACCATCGTAAAACGCTCAAGACGGAGTTAGCTAGGTTCAAAGGTTCAAGAGGTGAGGACAACCTTATTCATCATAGGGGTTTTTCTCGTAGCGTAGTCAACCATATAAGCTTGAACTCCTTACGTCATCCCTAGCCGTGAGTAGGACGGAGTGTTTAGAGTGACGGAGCAAACCACCTTCCTTGAGCTGGCTCAACTGTTTTCGGCTTTGGAAGCGACGACGAAGCGGAATGAGAAGAAGGCATTGATCAGCTCGTTTCTCCTCCAATTAAGGGAGGGGGAGGTGCAGCCGGTGCTCGCCTTCTTGACCGGGAGGGTCTTTCCCGAAGCTGACGCCCGGGTCTTGGACGTGGGAGGTCGGACGGTCTGGAGGCTTGAACGCGGTGTGAAGCAGAGCCTTCTGGATCAGACGCCCCTCACGATCCTGAATGTCAGTCAGCTCTTTCACGAGGTTTCTCAGGTACGTGGGAAGGGGTCGAGGCGGCGGAAGGAGGATCTGATTGAGCGTCTGCTCAGCCAGGCGACGCCCCTCGAAAGAAAGTATTTGATCCGACTCATCCTCGGCGAGATGCGGATTGGAGTGGTCGAAGGCGTCGCGTTGGATGCCACGGCCGATGCGGCGTCGGTTGACAGCAGTCTTGTGCGGCGGGCGAACATGCTGATGGGGGATTTGGGGAAGGTCGCGGAACTCGCCTTATCGCAGGGAGCCGCGGGGTTGAGCCGTGTTCAAGTAACCCTCTTCACGCCGGTGAAACCCATGCTCGCTACCATGTCCTACGACGTAGCAGAGGTTTTATCCGCACAGGGGGGGCGGATGGGGTTCGAGTACAAGTTCGATGGGGCTCGCGTCCAAATTCACCTCCAAGGGGACGAGGTGAAGGTCTTCAGCCGGCGCCTGACAGACGTCACGCGAAGCATCCCCGAAGTCGTGGACGTGGCGAAGACACAGATTACCGCGGAGGCGGCCTTGCTAGACGGAGAGGTCATCGCCTATGGCGCTGAGGGGCGACCCCTCCCCTTCCAAGACCTCATGAGACGATTCCGAAGAATCCACCGCGTAGACACCTTGACGGAGACGATTCCGTTAAAACTCTACCTATTCGATGTACTCCACCTCAACGGTGAGATGCTCATTGATCGACCCTACCAGGAACGCTGGAGGCTTCTCACCAAAATCTGCAAGCCAACCCTCCTCGCCGACAGAATCGTAACCGACCGCGTCGCTGAGGCGCAAGCCTTCCTAAACTCCGCGGTGAAACATGGCCACGAAGGCATCGTAGCCAAGACCTTGAACAGTCGCTACACACCGGGTACTCGGGGGAAACGGTGGTTCAAGATCAAGCCCGTTGAAACCCTGGATCTGGTCATAACTGCTGCGGATTGGGGGTACGGGCGGCGGACGGGGTGGCTCAGCAACTACCACCTCGCAGCGCGGAATGTGGAGACCGGGGAATATTGGAGCGTGGGTAAAACCTTCAAAGGCCTGACCGACGAGGAGTTCCGGGAGATGACATGCCGCTTACAACAGGTCAAAACGAGGGAGACCCCCCACACCGTCTACGTGAAACCCCACATCGTCGTTGAAGTGGCCTTCAACGAGATTCAGCGGAGCTCCCAATACCCGTCACGATTCGCCCTCCGCTTCGCGCGGATCACTCGCATCCGCGTGGATAAGAGGCCGGAAGACGCGGACACCCTCCACCGGCTTCAGGCCTTGTACGAGCAGCAGTTCAAGTATAAGTCGCGGCTTCAATTGGACGTGAAGTAGGCGTCCAATCCCTCCTCCCGTCGAACCCGATCCAACAACTCCGCGCATCGACGGGGATCCAAGGACTTAAACTCAAGGTTCAGGGTAGATAACAGCTTCTGGACACCTCTTCCGAGGCTGGGCGCGGCTAAGACGCCTCTGACGCCCTCATCCCGGTCGCCTCGAACCACCTCCAGATACTTCGCCAACTGCAATGCCGCAGCCCTGCTCCCCGTCTTCCGCTTGATCTCCACCACGACAAACCGACCCTGCGCGTCGACGCCGTAGACGTCAATGAAGCCCGGTGTCACCCGCTTCTCGTAGGTGATGGGGCGAAAGCCCTCTTCGATCAAGCTTGGGTGGGCGAGTACCGCCCTCTGCATGTCTTTTTCGCTGGCATGTAAGGCGAAAGTTCCAGTATCAACGAGGCTCAGCACGGTCATCGCATAGACTTCACGGAAGACGATGGTGAGGCTCTCCCTTGACCTGCGCTGAACCACTTTGAGGATCACATTTGACCCGTCAACACTGGTCTCGAAGAGACAGCCCGACGGCGTCCTCGTTCTACGCGTGAGTTCGGACGCTCCCTCCTTTCCCGTTGACGACATGTAGTTCACCGGTTCCATGCCCGTTGGTCGGTGAACCAGAACGTTCCCATCGGCCTTCACGATCACGAGTCGCTCACCATCTTCAAGAGTCGAGCGTGCTCGACCCTTATACCTGACGTTGCAGACGCCTGCGATGACGACGGTCCTCTGATTGGAGAGGCCGCTGCGGAGGGTTTTCAAGGCTTCATCGAGGACGGGTCGCTTAAGGATGGTAACCTCATTCAGTGTCGAACATGCCTCCTCAGGATCGTTTTCCCACATTCATACCTCTTAACGAGGGGAGAATATTTAGACCTTATTGATTACTGAGTTGCCAGCCAGCCTGTACTTCTACTTGAAGCCGAAACTTCGTCTCGTATAAACTGAGTCCACAGAATGACTGGTAGCTCTTGATTCCAGTAGCTAGCTACGAATAGCGTTTGCCTAGTCATTGACTCAACGGGACTGTCAATAGATTAAACCCTGTAAACCGCGTATGTTACGGCCTCCTTCCGAATTTTTAGACTTAGATTTGGTTGAAAAAAGCGAGGGACTCCGTTTCATTATCTAGCACGGTGATTAAGGTCATATCACAAGTAAGCTATATTAAACCTCTACACTATCATACCTTTGTTATAGGGTGTTAAAATGGATAATGTTGAACGCGTTGCTGATGACCTCTACCTCGTAAAGTACGTTCATCGTGAAGGAACCTTCGTGGGGATCACGGTCGTCCTAGGACAGAACTCCATCGGGTTAGTGGACACGGGCTTCGAGAGAACCATCGTGGATAGCCTCTTTCCCTTTCTTCAAGAGATGGGACGCAGCCCCGACGAAATCACCTTCATCGTGAACACGCATCGGGACGGAGACCACATACAGGGAAATCATGTCCTAAAGGAGAAAACGAAGGCGAAGATAGCCATTCATGAGCTGGATGCCGACGCCGTTGGAGATGTGGACGTCAGGCTAAATGACGGGGATCGAGTTGAATTGGGTGATAGAACCTTCGAGGTCGTCCACGCGCCAGGTCACACCCCTGGAAACATCTGCCTATATCAACCGGAGGAGACACTGTTAATCGTAGGTGACACCCTCTGTGGCGATCGCGTCAACCTCATCCGAATGGGCAAAGAACTATACATCAACTCCATCAAACGACTGCTCGATCTAGATGTGAACCTATTAATACAGAGTCACCCCCGGAAACCAATAGAAAAAGGCGTCCTCGTCGGTGAAGAACCGAAGCAGATGATGCTTGCAAGCATTTCCCTAGCAGAAAAAGCGGATTAACCGTTCCCTAACTAGCCAATGTATACATAGGCGCGGGGCAGGAAACATGCTTTTTTTGCTTTACTTTGAATTGCTAGCTAGCTAGCTATTGTGACATCAATATAAGGTTAAAACGCTGGTAAGAGAGATAAAAAGGTAAGCCTAAATTTTATATAATGCTTCAAGGATAGGATGAAGAGTCAGAGCTAACTAAAAGAAGTTACTGAAAAGAAAGAGGTATAGGGTCAGCGAAGGCATTTGATTAATACTATTCGGAGGTCGATGAGTTAGAATGGGTGGATGGTTGGATTTTGCAGATATAGAAGTATTATTTGGGCTGACTATTAGAGATTTATTAGATTATTCTTTACTTGTTCTTATTATAGTGGGAATTGTATATTCCCTTTTCTTACGCCGTTCTAAGAGCGAGTTTGACTAAGACGCGGTTATAGCTAGCTAACAGTACTCTATTTTAAGGTTAATGTTTACTTCCAGATCCACGAAGCAATTTCAGAACGTGCTGCCTGGCTTGCTAGCTTTTGGATTGTTTTGAGTTCTTATGTTTAGTCCAGAGGTGAGGGGGATTCAAATCGAAACATGGTTTGTGAGTGAGTTGCTTACGTTGATGTCTTATCGAGCCTTTCAGCACCCTTGAGCGTGTAGCTAGCCAGCTCGGTCTTGAACCTCTTCGCTGGCTGGAGAGCTTAAATACGAATTTGACGTACAGTAAGTCGAAAGGTGAAGATGGTGGAAGATGTCCTTATTGACACAGATATAGGTGACGACATAGATGACGCGTTTGCCCTCGCTTTTGCTCTTCACTCTCCTGAAGTGAATGTGAAGGCGATTACCACTGTATTTGGGAACGTTGACGTGAGGACCAGGCTGGCGTTAAAGTTGTTAAAAGTCTTTGGTAGAGAAGACATTCCCGTAGCCACAGGTGTAGGGAAGCCATTTTTCGAAAGAACCTACCGTCGAGACCGTTACCTAGGAGATGAGGTGCCCAGACAGGCTGTTGTTTTGGTTGAGGACGAATCCCTCCCCAAACCTTATCCTAAGCACGCTGTGGACCTAATCATCTCAACGGTCATGGATTCCAGAAAGGAGGTCACGATCATACCTGTTGGTGCCCTGACAAACATTGCGACCTGCATCATCAAGGAACCGAAACTTGTAGAGAAAACGAAGTTGGTGATCATGGGCGGAGCTGTATCGAATTGGTTTAGACCCTCCCTATCGCGAGCGGAACACAATATACGATGTGACCCCGAAGCAGCGAGAATAGTCTTCGAGTCAGGCATCCCGATAACAATGGTTGGCTTAGACGTGACGATGAAATGCGTATTGTCTGAAGAACAGGTAGACCGCATAAGAGAAGGGGGATTGGCTACCACGACCCTTTTATCCCATATGACTGAAGCCTGGGGAGGAGGAAGATTGACCTTGCATGACCCACTCGCTGTCGCGGTCTCCTTCGACCCAACCTTGACCAAGACTCAGCCCAGGCTGGTGAATGTTGTGACGACAGGTAAAGCACGGGGCTTCACCCTCGCCGTTGAAGATGACACACCAAACGCTCAGGTATGCATTGAAGTGGACTCCGATCGCTTCATTAGCCTGTTCATGAAACGAATATTAAAAAACCCCAATTAGGAAGAACTCTTCACTAATAAACCCACACGCGCAAGCATATAAATCGAATAAACCTATGCGAGCAATTCTCTTAAACTGCATGTACGACTCAAGGACATCATTTTCAAAGTATTTTTCTAATAATAGGCTAATGTGAGGGTCATGAAATTCTTAAAACATGTGAAGCCAACTCTATCTGTACCATCGATAGAAGAGACGTTAGCGTGGTATCAACAGGTTCTGGGCTGGAAAGGAGACTGTGACGTTTTCGACAAGGATGGAAAATGCCTGTTTGGCGGAATATTCGGTACCGAGGATTGCTTCTTTAACCTGAGTAAATCTGAGAAAGGCGTTACGTACCCTCATGAACAATCGCAGGTTCCTTTTATGATTAAAGTCGATGATGTGGATTCAATTCATAAGAGAATAATTGAAAGCGGGTGAAAGGTATCTCCCCCTCGGAACCAACATTGGGGCGGACGAACCACATCTCTCCTAGATAACAACAGCTTTCATCTCACTATCTATCAAATGATCGAACAACCAACCATAGAAGAGATAAGAAAACGCTTCGCAGCACGCTCTTAACCTTCTAAGTTTAGGACTGGAAAGGCTTTTTATGAAACGAGCTAACACTCGTATCTACGCCGTAACATATTTGTTGATGTCCATGCCAAGTTCGTCTACTTTTTTAACTATACTTTTCCAGAATACGTCGTCGATATAGATGCCCTCTTGAAGCCTTTTCTCCTTCTCAAGTAACTCTGGTTCTCCAGGCATTAAGATCTCTTGGAATCCACCCCTCTTGGATGAGGACTTGACATGTCTGATCATGGAGTCGACCCTTGTTTTAAAATCTTGGATATCACAGTACGCCGATGGATCAATGGCCATGAATAGACAGCCAAATCCTTTCTCGTCAAGACTGCAGCCCACACCAATCGCGCCACATAAAGCTTCCAGGATCACTTTGATGCCGTAGCCTTTGTACTCGTTGGTGACGCCGCCAAAGGAGACCGGAGCTATCCGCCCATCATCCACGGCTGCATTATCGTACTCGTGCACCCATTGTCCCTCCCGGCTGATAATCCATCCATCGGGCACAGGCTGACCGCGGATCCTCATGGTGAGGAAGTGCCCTGTCGCTACAGCATTGGTCGCCATGTCCAGAAAGAGGGGGCGTTCCTCGCCAGCTGGAATGCCAATCGCAAAAGGATTTGTACCCAGCCGCCCCTCTACTCCCCCATAGGGCGCGACGCGGTGAGCTGCTCCTCGCTGCAAGACAATACCGATCAGATCTTCGTTAACGGCTTGCGTCGTGTAATAGTACAGTGCCCCCAAGTGACCCGTTCCCATGTAGCCTACTGAGCCGGTCTGATACCTCCTAGCCTTCTGGATCGCGGCATCCATCGCTTTTGTCCCAGCCACAAATCCGATCGCTGCGCCTGCATCCCACATTGCACTTGTCGGGCCATCTCGTAGCACCTTAATGGGAGCCTCGGATTGGAGCTTTCCAGACTGGAGTTCGCTAATATACCGAGTTATGGCGCGTACGCCATGTGAGTCAATACCACGCAGACTCGTATCGACGAGGACGTCGGTGATGATCGCTGCTTCTTCTTCTGTCGCGCCAGCGAGAACGAGCATCTCTTGGCTCATCGTCCTCATTTCATCCGCTTTCACTCTCATACATATTTCCCCCACACTGGTTTCTCTTTAACTAGCACAAATAACTCCAAAGGTCATAATATAGATTCTTCCAAGTAAAAGTCTACCAAGCTCCGTTGACGTGATAGCTAACCAATAATGCGACTACGGGACAACCTGACTCTTCCTCCAACACGCATCGCAGGTAGCTACCGCCTTACGACGACGAGTCTTTTGATTGCGTAGACGAGAAGCCCTCCGAGAAAGCACCAGATACACATCATGGTCACATTTAATCCGAGAAGGGTGCCCCTGCCTAGGAAGGGATTTACGTCTAGGGGGTAGAAGGGTTGGATATCGCGGTGCATCACTGAGTCGAGGAGGATGTGCAGGTAGATGCCGGATAAAGACGCAAGCAGGATCCGCGGAAATGACGATTCCTGTGTAATCTTGAAAAACGATACCAGAGGGGAAAGACTCGCTCTCGTAGGGTTCATCACGGCGGTGAGAAGCAACGCGGCGACGGTTCCGCCGAGGAACGAGTGGAAGAAGCCGTGAAGGGGCGCATCTAAGTGGAAAAAAAGGACGATCGCGGGCTCCACGTCAAGGATGACGCTGGCGACTAGAAATGTGGGAAAATCGAGGTAGCGGAGAAATAAGAGTCCAACCAGTAAGCCTGGACCGAGATGAAACGGCGTAAGCGGCATACAATACCCTCGTGTTATTCCCCCTCGCTCCTCCAGATCTGACAAGCGGGGTTTCTTGTCTCTGTCCTCGCTGGAGGATATGCCTTTGACCGTGTGTGTCGAGGTGGAGGTGTCTACGCCGTTTAGAGGGACAGGTAGAGGTTGTGGTTGACGGGCCGCGAGGTTCTGCGAGCCACTTCCGCTGTGATTGTTCCATACTTACGTCGGTACGCTTCAACTGCCTCCAGATCTGGGTCAAAACCGAGGCCGGGCACGGTTGGCAGGTCGATCCACCCCTTGATGGGACGAATGCTGTGGGGCATGAATCGGCGTCCCGTCTCTTCTTGGAAGGTTCGGATCGTGGTGTTGGTATAGCGGTTCGCGTCGAAGAACTCCACAATCATGCCGTTCGGCGTCGCGGCGACGCAGTGGGCGCTGACTATTCCGCGGCCGTGGGGACACATGGGCAGGTTGTAGGCCTCCGCCATCGCCGCTATCTTCATGTACTCGGTGATGCCCCCCACTTTTCCCACGTCAGCTTGGCAGACGTCGATGCAGTCCCGGTGAAAGAGCTCTTTGAACCCGTATTTCGTGTACTCGCTCTCGCCGCCAGCGATAGGGATCTCCGTCGACGCCTTCACCTGAGCGTAACCTTCGTAGTCCTCCGCCACCACGGGCTCTTCAAGCCATCGCACGTCAAAACGTTCAAGCCGCTTGGCCATACGCATGGCGTTGTTGACCGACCACCCGTTGTTGGCGTCCACCATGAGGTCGATGTCCGGTCCAATGGCCGCTCGAACGGCCTTCACCCGCTCGATGTCCTCTCGGGGGTCGCGTCGACCCAGCTTCATCTTAACTGCCTTGAAGCCCTCCGCCACATAACTCATCTGCTCCGTAACCAGCTCCTCCTGACTGAGAGAGATGCCGCCTCCACTTCCGTATCCGGGCACACGGTCCCTGAATCCACCTAGTAGCTTATACACTGGCGTCTTCAACTTTTTCCCAATGATGTCCCACAGGCCGATGTCGATGTGACTCATGGCGATGATGGGCAATCCTTTTCGGCCCACGTTGAAGCATCGCCAGTACATTTGATCCCAGATCCGTTGAATATTCAGTGGGTCCTCGCCGACAACAGCGGGCTTCAGCAGGGCAAGCATCTCCGGTGAGATGCGGTAGGGGGTGATCCCAGTTATCCCCTCATCGGTGAGAATCTCGGTGAACGTCCAGACGACTATATCGCCCATGGAGTTGATGGCGTCCCGGAAGAGGGGTCTCCCAAGAACCTTTCCAACAACCGGATCGGAAAATGGCTTAATATCCACGACTTTCAAAACACTCTAACCTCACAAGTAATACTGCAGGTGTACAGGATATAAGCTTATGTTTCGAGGTCCAGTGGGGTTGCATAGACCCCCGCGCGCTAGCTAGCTAGCGAAACCAAGAACCCTGTCGGATACCCGGTGTTCTACCGTCGTATGCGTAGGTGGTTCTAGCGCCTTGGTCTACTCTCGTTTTAATGAGCTGTTGCCCTCTTTTCGCGTTCCGTTTCCGTCTTTTCAATCATTGCATCAATCTGCTTGAAGGCAGTTCCCAGATAGTTTTCCGGGTTTAACGCCGCTTCCACTTCCCGAGCCGATAAATGTTGGCGTACTTCTGAATGGGCTAGGAGGTCACCCCGAAAGGCGGTGCCGTCCCGTTCACTCTGCAGCGAGATGTCTCTGACCAGGCTGTGAGCAACCTGCCGGCTCATCCCCCTCTTGGTGAGGGCGAGCATGATGCTTTCCGACATCGCTCGTCCCCCGGTTAAGTCCACGTTCGCTCGCATCTTCTCGCGGTCGATGTGAAGCCCACGTAGCACTCGCGTCATGAGAGTCAGCATGTACTCCAAGAGGATGCAGGCTTCGGGGAGGATGAATCGCTCAGCAGAGGACTGGGTGATATCCCGCTCATGCCACGTGGGGACATTTTCTAGAGCAGGTATGGTCAGGCTCCGGAGGATCTTGGCAAGCCCACAGACCCTCTCACATAATATGGGGTTCTTTTTATGGGGCATCGTGGAGCTTCCGACCTGCGTCGCGCTGGCAAAGGGCTCCGCGAGTTCCCCGATTTCGGGTCGCTGTAACTCGCGTACCTCAACAGCGAACTTGTCGAGGGACGAGGCGATGTTGGCGAAGAGACAGATTAACTCCGCATACCGGTCCCGTTGAACGATCTGGGTTGACACGTCGGCAGCCGTAAGACCCAGTCGACCCATCGTCAACTGCTGCACCTTCATGGCGTTGGGGCCTAATCCCGCCTGGGTTCCGACCGCGCCCGACATCTTGCCGACGACCACGCGTTTCGTGCACTCCTCCAGACGTTGGATGTGTCGAGCGATCTCCCTCAGCCAAACCACAAACTTGAAGCCTAAGGTCGTGGGGATGGCGTGTTGGCCGTGGGTTCGGCCGATGATGAGAATCGTCTTATTCGCTGCCGCAAGCTCCATCAACACCGTCTCCAGATCATCAAGTCGTTGCCTGATGAGTTCGATGGCGTCCTTCAGCTGGAGGGCGGTGGCCGAGTCCGTGATGTCGTTGGAGGTTGCGCCCACGTGGACGTAGGCGCCGCTGGGACCACAGACCTCGGATAAAGCTGTAACAACAGCCATGATGTCGTGTCGTATCTCGGCCTCGATCTCCTTGACGCGGTTCAGCCAAACATGCTTCACCAACGCCATGGCACCAATGGTTTCGCCGGCTTCCTTCGGAATGTCCCCGACCTCGGCGTGGGCCCAGGCCAAGGCCGCTTCGACGTCGAGAAGCCGCTGGAGCTTTCCCTCCTCTTCAAAAATCGCCTTCATTTCACGGGAGCCGTATCGACCCATGTCAATGGGGAGAATGGGCACTTTCACTTCCTCCACTACTATGCTTTTAAGAACTTCCTTTAAAACCTTTAAGACGGTTACGTGAAAACTTTTATAGCGTCTGTTGACTGGTGTAATAGGGCGTTTATGATGTCGTGTACAGTTATCGTGGGAACTCAATTCGGCGACGAAGGCAAGGGCAAGGTTGTTGACTACTACGGGCGCGATGCAGACATCGTGGTTCGATACAATGGCGGCGCAAACGCCGGTCACACCGTTGTAGTCGGCGACGAGCGATTCGCTTTCCGTATCCTGCCTTCCGGCGTCCTCCGACAGGAGAAGACGGTGGTCATCGGCAACGGCGTCGTTATCGATCCTAACCTTGTCCTCTCTGAGATAGAGGAGCTACGGCAGCGAGGTGTTACGCCAGCAAAGATCTATATCAGTGACCGCACCCACGTAGTGATGCCCTATCATAAGGCCTTGGATGGCATTGAAGAGAAATTTAAGGGAAGTCTGCGTGCTGGAACGACGAAGCGGGGGATTGGCCCCTGTTATAGCGACAAAGTCGCACGCTTTGGAATACGGGTCTGCGATTTACTGGATGAGACGGTGTTGCAGGCCAAGCTTGACGCCTTCCTCCCCATCAAGGAACGGGTGTTCACCGCCTACGGTGAAGAGGTGAAGCTGACTAAAGAGAAGCTGAAAGAGACGTGTTTAGAGCATGGGGCTAAGCTCGCGCCGTACGTGACCGACACGATCAAATTTCTCCATGAGGCCCTTCTCAGGAAGAAGCGTATCCTCCTGGAGGGGGCGCAGGGAACACACCTCGACATCGATTACGGCATCTACCCCTTCGGCACCTCATCCAACGCGGTTTCCGGCGGCGCCTGCACAGGCTCAGGGATACCGCCAACGAGGATCGGCCGCGTGATCGGGGTGGTAAAAGCGTATACGAGCCGGGTCGGTGAAGGCCCCTTCCCCACCGAACGTGAGGGGAAGATCGGTGAGTACCTTCGCGAGAAGGGGGGAGAGTACGGAACCGTGACGGGGCGACCTCGTCGATGTGGCTGGCTCGACATGGTCATGGTGAATTACTCCCTCCGTGTAAACGGCGTCTCCAGCATCGCCCTCACGAAGCTGGATGTCCTCAGCGGCCTCGAAGAAGTCAAGGTTGGCGTCGCGTACGAGCATCACGGGGACGAGGTGAAGGATTTTCCGGCAAACATGCGCGTCTTATCGGAGTGCCAGCCCAAATACGAGACACTGGAAGGGTGGGAAGAGGTGTCGAAACAGGAGTGGCTCCGCTTCGTGGAACAGGGGTATGAGGCCCTGCCCCAAGCCTGTAGACAATTCATCGAGTACATCGAAGGCGTGGCTGGAGTTCCCGTCCACCTCATCTCTGTGGGCCCTGAGCGGGCACTGACCCTGCGTCGAGACGAGTGATCGGTTGCACGCATCACATAGGAGGGACGTCCTTCCGTGAAAAGCCTGACCTTTGAGACTGTCGACTGGGACCACGTGTACAGTCTCCTCCTGGAGATCGCGGACCGCGTTAAGGAGAGAGGAGTCGAGCCAGACGTCATCGTCGGCATCTCCCGGGGGGGCTTGCTTCCAGCGCGGATTCTGTCCGACCTCCTCGACAACCCCCACCTGGCAAACATTAAGGTGGACTTCTACGTCGACGTCTACCAGACGAAGGAAGCACCCGTCATTACCCAGCCCGTCTCGATCTCAGTGAAGGACAAACGCGTGCTCGTCGTGGATGACATCACGGACTCGGGACAGAGCTTCCGCCTGGTCTGGGAGACTTTGGTGCAGGAGGCCGCGGATGTTAAAGCGATCACCCTCTACCATAAGCCGTGGAGCTGCTTCACGCCAGACATTTATGCCCGGGAGACAGAGGCCTGGGTCATTTTTCCCTGGGAGTACCGTGAAACCATCAAGAAGCTGGGGACGCGGCTGCTAGAAGAGGGAAAAAGCCTAGTCGAGGTGGAAGCAGTCCTCGTGGGCATCGGCTTGAAGGCGCCCCTTGTACGACGCTTTACCCAAGAACTCTTTGGAAACCAAGAACATGATCGAGCTACATGAATTCAATAAGGTACTCGCCATTTTAGGCTTCAAGAACGTTCAAGTCGCGTCCATAGACACCTTCTTTAAGCAGATTCGAAGAGTCGCACCCATTCCCCTACAATTCTTTGACGCTAACGTCATCGCTGGCGAACAACACCTTCTCTTCGCCACCCTGAACGCCTTAACCGCCTTCGAACAGGATTATCGCATCTCGGAGAACCTTGCCGTCGAAATCCTCCTCTACACTTCGGGGCAAAGACAGATCAACAAGGCCATTGAACTGATCGGATTGAAGTCAAACACCTCCGAAGTCGCTGCGGTCTTCCTCACCGCCACGCCCGAAGAGGCAGAGAAAACGTCGGCAAAGATTTCAAAGACCGTTCCAGGCGTGCGGGACGACAGTGTACTCGGGTTCCAAGAGGGGAAGGTCGAACGCTTGATCAACGTCTTCGAGGTCACAGACCGAGAGTTGGAGGTTGTCGCAAAAGACACGGAGAGCCGATGGGACTCCCTCGTGAAGATCGTCATTGAAAGAAGCGCGCTCCTCGCAACCAACCGGTGAAGTTAAAACCTTAAAAAGCTTCACCAAGGTCACTCGGTAGCCTACCACTTCCCATCAAACAGTGAGAAATCAACGAAGCTTTCCACATCAGAACCTCGAAGCTTGGTAACACGCACGTAGTTATCATTCTCTCAATAAGGGGTAATTAACTCTCGTCCTATTGTGATTTAGTTTTACGGGGTAAGGATGAAGCGAAATTAACTGCGAGATTCACCAACTCATGTAAAGACTCGTTAGATTGGATGCCTTTAGGATCCACATAGACGAAATTCCTCATTACGCGTCCAGTGAAATCCATAGGTCGCGCATAAGACTTCTGCAAGGTGGTTTCATACAAGTCGGGTCCTGTTCGAATCATTAGTGTGTCGCCAACGACGCCGCAGCACATATTACCATACAACAGGAAAGCTAGGCCACCAAACATTTTTTTCTCGGTTACGCCCTTAAACGCATTCAATATTTCTCTCAGCCGATCTGCAAGCTGCTCACTATAAACCATACGCCCTCATGTTAAATCGTCTTACTACTGACTAAAAAGATTATTTTATAGGATTCGTCGTTAATCTCAGACTCGAAATTTAAGACTGTATGTCTTTCAAAAGATATATCTGAGATGAAAACACACTGTATCAAGTCTTATTCGATGTGATAGATAATGAACGAGAGTTATCTTGCTCCATGTGGAGCGTACTGCGGAACATGTAAATTCTTGAATAGGGAAGAGAAACCAAGTTGCACAGGATGCGGCTCACAAGAGGGACACCTTTTCTGGGGTGCGTGCAAAGTGTACACCTGTGCAGGCGAACATGGTGTCACCCACTGCGGGGATTGCGAGGACTTTCCCAGCGACCTGTTTGTGAACCAATTTGATCCAGCTCACGGTCCTAAGAGCGCTTTCACGAGAGCGGGACTGTTAGCATACAGAAAAAAAGTGGGAAACGAGAAATACATCGAAATGGCTGTGAAACTGAAAAAAGAGGAAACGCAGGACTAGCTAACAAGCGTCACGAGAGCCTTATTCTGCTCCTCAACTTCTGTCTTTGCCATAGAATTCCCCATTTCCCTTTTTCTAGCTAGCCCATCTTTTGAAAAAATTGGGTTTTAGCTAGCTAATTAACCTAGCTAAGTCTCTGCTTCTCAATGTTCCTTCATAAAGAAAACACATATTTGCAAGGAGTGATACTCTGACTTAGGTGAATAGAATATGGTTGATAGGAGCAACGTGAAAATAACTGTC
>JAOZHB010000047.1 GCA_026015035.1 Candidatus Bathyarchaeota archaeon
AAATTTATTCAAGCTAGTTTTTTATTGGTTTTGTGTGTGCGTTAGAGTTTCATCCCAATCCTAGCTAGCAAACAAAAAGTATACTTAATAAGTAAAAAGGGTGGTGTGGAGTTTCACTGTTCACCGAAGATTGTTCCGTCGTCGTATAGCGCGCGCGCTATCGTGAAGGTGGTGGTAGACGTTGCGGCGGTTTTGAAGGTCGAGGTAGCTGTGGAACCTCTCCCTCAGTGTCGTCCATATGCTGTAGCCGTGGGAAGAGCCGTCGTGGTGAATTATTGCCAGTATCTTAAGCTTCGTCTCTCCGATGCTTCCGCGTGGTCGAGGCAAGACATTCGCTCCTTAACAAGATTTATAAGCAACGGCGGTCATATTTGGAATTACCCTTAGGTAATTTACCTCGAGGTGAATGAGGATCTGAGCCTCTTCGGGTCTGATGCATCCTCAACAGCCCCGCCAAGCTTAACGACACGCTATTTCTGATCGACCTTACTCATTTTTCAACCGTAATCATGGCATTCATATGGTTCACTACTGTGCCTTAGGAAGTTTCGAAGGACGAAAGGGTTGTTGAGGACCCTTTAAGCTGGGGTTCATAAGCCATTTGGGAGTGTATGTTGGTGAAGGGCATGGCTGGGAAGACCATACTGTGGAGGGGACGAGTACCGCCCAGGATGCGCGCGCGCGCTATCGCGATCGATACCTAGTGATAACTTTGAAGGGGCTCAGGTTTGCGGAGAAGTGGTATCCCGTTGAACACGTTCCGTCCCACATAGCTAGGCTCTACCAGCTACTTCTAAAGTTGATCCGGGTAAGGGGCGTCATGGCTGTCAACCCCGCTAAAAGGATGGGATATGGCGAGAATGTCATCGACCAAGCCCTTTCAACGGGTTGCATAGAGATCTGGGGGAGACCGAGCAGGCTACCGGAAAGCGTTCGAGACAAGATACTTGAACTGATAGGTGAGGCACCGAGGGAGATCTATGCTTAGCACGTTAGAGACGGCTGAGGGACAGAGTCTGCTACAGCTTGGAAGATGCCTAGAATGCGGAAGCAGAGAGCTAGTGACAGATGGGGACTCAGGCGAGGTCGTCTGCAGTAAATGCGGACTAGTTATCCGAGATCTCATACTCGACCAAAAACCCGAGTGGCGGGCCTTCACCCCCGAAGAGACGCGGGCGAAGGCCAGGACGGGCTCGCCAACCTCCCTCAAACAATTCGATAAGGGGCTCTCCACCACCTTCCAACCCTACAAAGACGCACATGGTAAAGCTCTTCCGATGAAAGAGCGGCTCAAGATGATGCGGCTGCGCAAGTGGAACATCCGCGCCCGCCTCCACTCCTCAGCCGAACGTAACCTCTCCCAGGCCATGAAAGAGCTCACCCGCCTCTCCGACAAGCTACACATCCCCAACAGCGTCGAGGAGAACGCCGCCCTCATCTACCGGAAAGCCCTGGACGCGGGATTGATCCGCGGGCGCTCCATCAAGAACATAGCCGCCTCCGCCCTCTACGCGGCGTGTCGATTAACTCAAACGCCACGAAATCTCAAAGAGATCGTCGAGGCGAGCACTAGAAGCCGAAGAGAGATTTCGAGGTGTTACAGGCTGCTTCAGCGAGAACTCGAGATCACGATGCCCGTGGATGACCCAGCAAAATACGTTTCAAAGATTGCGTCCCACATGAGGTTGAGTCAGAAGACCCAGAATATGGCCATCAGGCTTCTTGAAGAGGCAAAGAAGATACAGGCAGATGTTGGGAAAAGCCCAGCAGGAATGGCGGCTGCGGCGTTATATCTTGTTTCCAAAATGAAGGGTGAAAAGATCAACCAGAAGGAACTCGCGAAAGCGGCAGAGGTGACTGATGTCACCATCAGAAATCGGTACAAGAGGCTGGTTAAAGACTTAGAGTTAAGAGTCTAATGAATGCAAGGAGGATTGATTAAGCAAAAACATACTAACTTTACATTCTCCCTATTCTAAAGGAGACTGTTTAGTTTGGGAAGTATTCGCAGAAAAGGAGTGGGTGGATATGTCTTATCAAGTAAAGGATTACATGACAAAAGAGGTTAATACTGTCGATTATGACGCGAAAGTGACTGAAGCAGCGAACGTAATGGCCGCTGATATGGACTATGAAGGCTATGTTATAGTCCTTCGGAAGGGTAAGCCTATAGGCATTGTAACGGAACGAGACCTCGTCAACAAAGTCTTGGTGGGGGGACTCGACCCTGCCAAGACCTGTGTCTCCGACGTCATGTCCTCTCCCTTGATAACCGTCGACCCCGAAGACGACTTGTTAAAGGCTTCGCAGGTGATGAAAGAGCGGAACGTGAGAAAGCTTGTTGTGGTCAGAGAAGAAATCATCTACGGAATAATCACGGCCAAGAACATCTCTCAAAACGTCCGAGACTACGTGGATCGGTCGATCCGGGATATCATTCGATGGACTGCGTCTCTAGGCTTCTAAGCATCATAGCGCGCGTGCTATTAGATAGCTAGCTGAGGTGTGATCATGAAGGAGTATGTACTGACGGAAAGGATAAAGAAGAGATTAGAGAGCCTAGGATTTCCTTTGATATGTCATCGTTGTGAGAAGTCATTGGGAATTGGTGATGTCGTTGTATCGCGTATAGTCACTCTAAGCGGTAAGACTGCGCGATACCATAAAAAATGTTATAATGACTTGTTTATGGAGCTATCTAGCTAAAGACCTAGCACACGCGCTAACACTTTATGTTTTTCTATGAAGAGATCCAGACTTTTCTACTATATTCACTTAAGCGCGCGCGTTAATTAAGCTCGTTTACTAGCACGTGCTATGAATAAAGTCTAATGATTTGCTTAATTATCTTCCTATAACTTAAGAATTCACGGATCTCCCCGTCCTGCTCACCACACCTAAACACTACTCTCGGAGAAGGCTTACCCCCTCTTCTAGCGGGGTTAGCGTAGCGCGCGCGCTAGCTATCTAGTTAGTGGATAGCTTATCGACGTATTCCAAAATAGATCAAGAAGCCACCTATTAATAGCGCAACTACTCCGCCAGCTAACAAAGCCACGCTTATCGTAGATAGCAAAGGAATCTTGACCCCCAAGGCTATGTTCATATCTACTCCAGCGGATCCATCCTCGTTCATCAACACAAACCAATAATCACCCTCTTCAGGAGACCACTCTAAAATCTGAGTTCCGACTCCATGTTCTGAGACTGTCCAGAACGTTTGAGATGCTGGTTCTGATGTTACAGAATCTCCTGGGTGAGGGTTGAATTCAACACTTATAGTTTGTGAAGGAGATATACTAAATGTAATAACCTCGTCATAATAAACATCGAAGAGGTATGCTTCTACATCTGACTTCTCACCTATCCCGAGAAAAACGTTCTTTGACGGGTCATTGCTTGAAACAGTTATTTTAATCGTGACGAGGTCGCTGGGTGATGGCCTCCATACCCCCCAGGTTCCTACAACCTCATCTATATCAATGTTGAGTTGCTGAAATGTGATGGCGTAAGAGTCTCTATCCAGCGGGTAGCTCTTTGTGGTTATAAAATCTTCATTATCTATTAGAGAAGTATTTATCCAGAGTAAGGCTCCTCCTCCGACCAAGAGACCCATGGCCACCAGTAGTATGATGCCTCCGAAGACTAAAGGAAGTATCCTTACTCTGCTTGACCTTCTCTTTTGTCTTTCGTATCGTATAACGGGCTCCGTGACAGGAGTCCCACAAGCAGAACAGAATTTTTCACCTTCACTTAATTTGGCTCCGCATTTCTTACAATAAGGCATCTAACCCCTCTCACTTCAAGCTTTCAAGTATATTAAATTTGTACCATTATAAAAGCTCCCCTTCTTCCAGTAGCTAGCTTCTTTTTTCTAGTTCCTTTCCGAGCCGATCCCATATACTAGATGTTTTTTCTTCCCGTTCTTCCTCATCGGTTTGATTGACTTCTTTTGATTCGGTCTTCGGTTTTGCTAATAGTTCTCTTAGACCCGTTTTGATCGCTGAGTATTGCGTACACTGGTTCTCCTCGCAAAACCGTTTCAGTTCGGAAGCCTCTTCATCCGTCAAGTAGATCGATGTAACTTTCCCCACGCTCAATCACCCCCTTAGTGTAATGCAATGCAGTATATTACAATATAGAAATGAGGACAACACCTTTAATATCGTGTTTTTGAGGGGTAGAAATTGAAAGAAGCATAATATGGGCATATTACGTTATAATACGTTGAAATCGAAGAGATAGCTACAGCAAAGCGTATGAAACGATAAAAAAACTAATTTTTACTCCCCACACACACCGAACTCTATATTCTAAATTCTTTAAACTTTAATGTGTAAATGGCTTTAGAAGTCTCTATGCACTTCATTTCTACCAATGAAGTACTTGAACCTGAAGAAAAGGTTGTATGGGCAAGGAATAAAGGTACAAATTTTTGGGTCGTATTTTTTGGTTTTATAGTGATTATTGGATCACCGCTTTTAATATTCAACGCGCTTCAATATGTTGATCTAACCTTTGTAGCACCACTAATAATATTGTCGATGATTGGGGTTTTTTTAATCCTACGAGAATTTCTTAGAGGAAAACTAACCAAGTATTATTTAACAAACAAAAGAATTATTGAAGTGAGGAAGGGACGCATAATTCAAGAATTTTCCCTAGGACGTTTTAAAGGAAACCCACTGAACCAATTTTTTGAGAAGAGGGTCACTCACCGAGTCAATCAACAACCCATTTATACGATTAGAATATATGATCCAAAATCAGGAAACGCACTTATAGATTTTAAGGGTCTAGATGGTACCTCCGCAATGGCGTTGGAAAAAATAGGACAAACTATTAGATGTTCCTACTGTGACTCAAAAAACACAGCAATCAGCACACAATGTTATTACTGTGGAGGACCTTTATAGCGCGCGCTAGCTGAATAAGTACTTTTTTTTGCGTGAGTAAGATTTGTTCATTAAGAGGGGAAGAGTCATCGCACTCACCCTTGCATTGGTTCCTCCCCCGTTTTTAGCGCGCGACGACTTGTATCATCACTCTCCTCACGCATCAGCCAATATGAGCCTGTTTACGCAGTCATAGAGTTCAGGGTGAGCGCGCGCTGTTATTAATATTAAATATTAAGGCTCAAATTTGTTGTTTGAGTTCAAATTATTCCTTTTTTACAGCGTTAGCGCGCGCGCTCAGAACAATATGCGCGCGCTACTAACTAGCTAGTACATCATTAGCTTGCTTTTATGCATGCACGTTAATGAACTTATTAATATGATGCCTGATTTCTTCTTCTTGACCCAATAATAGATGTCCACCAGTATCAAACGTCATAAGCTTGCTATGTGGTATGTTTCTCGCAAGGGTTCTAGCTCCTTCAATTAGGGTCGCTGGATCATCAATCGCGTTTATGATGAGTGTGGGTGATCTAATACGTTCAAATGGTACATCATTATTTATCGATGGATTAGAAATAAACAGATCAAACACTATGCCTTCCGTTCGTTTTGTCACGGGTAAAGCGGAAAAGTAAACTCCTTCTATTATTCGGTTCAGCTCTTGTTTTGGTAGGCTGTCAAGAATAGCTTTTGGAACAAACATTGTCATCATGCTCTTACCGACTAGTTTCATCACGAACCAATACACAAAATTCGATTGAAAAACGAATTTTGGTGGATGACCTGAAGGATTATCCAAAGGTGCATTTGATGAAAGAAGAATTAGTCCACTACAGTTTTGGGGGTAACGAATTGCAAAGTGAATGGCGGAAGTAGCTCCGGCTGAATTACCAAATATGAATACACGCTTAATGCAAAGGTAATCTAATAGCTCTTTATAGACGTCCGCCTGTAGTTCAGGGGACGGAGTATCAGGCATCGACGATTTCAGGTAGCCAAATCTTGAGATAAAAAGACGTCGATATCCGGACCCAAGAAAATCTTCGGACAAACCGATTCCCTGATCAACACCACCTGTAATACCATGGGATACAAGTATGGTAGAACCATCACCTCGTAACAAATACTCAATTTCTCCATGTTTAGAGTGATAGACATGCGAAGGGATACTATCGAGGCGACTGTAATGGTTTGCTAAAGTTTTTCTGAATTTCACAACAACAATAGTACATATTATAAGGATTACCAGAGCACTTAGTGTCAAAATAACTGTGGTGGTATTATCCATAATCGGTCTCCACACTTTTCAAGTTAGATTATAGCAAGCTATTATAGTTCTCCTCGTTCCATCGTATCTCAATCTAGCGCGCGCGTTTTATAGTCACCATTCTAGCCATCTTTTTTGTGTGTGCGGTGGGTGTAATAAATGTGTGCGGTAGAGAGAGTGTATGTATATGAGTTTATGAAGGAAGATGGATGAGGGTGTTAAAGTGACAGTGAGTAGATGGGCAAGGGTGATGATGGGAGGATGAATGGGTTTGGGTTTGGGGATTAAATTTTAGTCCGTGATGGAGATAGGATAGCTATAAGCCTCTTAATATAATCTTTAATCATTCATCAGAAAACGTTACTATATTTCCAGCGGGAAAATATAGCTAGCTACCATGATTACCAAGTGGACGCTGCGAGTGAAGCGTTTGAGTTGCTTGTGGTTAAGACACAGGGGAGCGCTTTTGTCGGGCAGCTCAATTGGTGGTAGCTAACTATTATCATGTGGAAAGAATAGCGCGCAAGTGCGCTAAAGAATCGTATTACTTTAATTATTTTTTTCCATATACCCTTTTATTCTAAACACCTTCAAGAAGCTAGCTATCAGCTAGCATTATCAAGATGTGTTATCGAGTTCTAATCTAGATTTAGGCTTCATAACCATAATATGGTTTAAAAAAACAGTTTTTGTTAAGCTAGCCAGATTGTTGAGATTTACAATGCGATCGCATCTAAGAGGCTTGGGATCATGCCCGATACGCAAGAAGAAAAACAGTTAAAGACATTGATATTAAAAGATCTAACCAACGATGGGGAAAACCAAATGTTCTATTGTCTAATAAATGAAGAGAGCTTAGAGAAATGCCCGGATTGGGAGAATCGGCACAATTGTTATTCTTTTCCCCATCAAGATTTATGTGTACTACTAAAAGCAGAATTTGATGGAGGAACTAAAACATTTGACGTAATGCGCGCGCGCATTCACAAACAAATAATAAATGATGCTGTAATAGAGGAATAATCCTAAAAATTTTTGCTAATTATTTTAATTCTCCTGTAGTATGTTGGGTTTGGGTTTGGGGAGTAAATTTTAAACTAAAAACATAAAATCTGATAAGTGTCCCTTATGATTGTACAGTAAGTCTAGTTTTATTGATGTAGCTAGAACTCCAGTGTTTTCACACGTATCTAGATCTGATAAAGCCGTATAAGTTGAAAAGTTCATCTCTGCTAGATAACCATTGCTAGCCTAGTTAGATGTCTGCTCTGTGGTGTTTCCACCGTATTCTTCGAAGATCTCTCCGAAAGCGCTACAGAAGTATCTGCAAGCTTCCTCAAGTCCTTCTTGACCATCTTTGGACAAGGTGTAGATGGTGGACCTTCCCTTTCTCTCCATTTCCACTAATCCCTTCGTTCGAAGCTCTTTGAGCGCCGGATAGATGGTCCCTGGCGTTGGTTGTGTTCCTCTCCTCTTTCCCAGCTCTTCGGATAGCTCCTGCCCGTTCATTGGCCTCTTTGAGAGGAGCCACAGAATATAGAAGGACAGCATGCCCCGCATGTCACAGCACGCTGGGGCCTCTGGGCAGCACTCTTCACTCATGACTTAATATTGGACATACGATACATTTATATGTTTCCTCCACGGATGTATAGGACATACGATAAGTAAACTGGTGACATCGATGGAGGAAAAAGAAGTCAAAGAGTACGTGAAAAAAAGGTATAGCGAGATAGCACAGTCCAGAGAACCGTGCTGTGCGACAGCCTGCTGCACCCCCTCAACCGCGGATGTGGCGTTACGGATAGGCTACTCTGAAGAAGACCTCAAGGACATTCCAGAGGCCTCAAGCATGGGACTAGGCTGCGGCAACCCCGTCGCCTTAGCGGGTTTAAAGGAGGGTGAAATCGTAGTAGACCTGGGTGCTGGAGGCGGGATCGATGTCTTTCTGGCCGCTAAAAAGGTTGGTGCAAAGGGAAAGATAATTGGAGTCGATATGACCGAGGAAATGGTCAGTAAAGCAAGAGCGACAGCCTCAAAATATGGCTACGACAACGTCGAGTTTCGACTTGGCGAAATAGAGGCCTTACCAATTAACGACGAGTCAGTGGATGTTATTATAAGCAATTGCGTGATCAATTTATCTCCTGACAAAGAAAAGGTGTTCCAAGAAGCCTATAGAGTACTAAGACCCAGCGGAAGGATATTGATCTCCGACATAGTTACCGAGGGAGAACTACCAGAGGAAGTCAAGAAGAGCTTTGATGCTTGGGCTGGTTGCGTTGCCGGGGCGCTGGAAAGAAGCCAATATCTAGATACTATACGGAGAGCGGGATTCAAAGACATTGGGATTGTTTCGGAATCAACTTACGATATAGATGTGTCCAAGGAATTAAGCGGAAAAATAACGAGTGTTCAGGTCGAAGCATACAAACGCTAATTAATCCTGATTACTGTTGTTAGGCTTTCCAAAGTAATAACAGTGAATTCCCTGCCTTCGACTTCATAATTGAACTTGAGAGCATAGGTCATAGAGTAGGCGGCATCTAAAGCCGTCAGCTAGCTATTGATAAAGGGGGATAAGCGGCGTTAGAGGACGCTAGGTGTTTTGGGGTTGAGGGGTACGGGTTATGGGGGTCGGATGCTTGAGGTTAGTCTTAGCGAGCGCGCTATTTTGATGGGGACGAATAAGAACCCACTGCAGCAGCTATGCCACTAATTACAAGTAGAACCCAATTCATACGTTCCTCAAGTAATTGCTGTAACCTTCATCTGTCATCTCTGGGAATAGATAGCTGCTTAGTGCTTCTAGTTGAGTTCTAGTTACCTATATTGGGTTGAATATTATGTTGCTCTCTTTTTCATGTAGTTCATGACTAGCTATCTTGATTTATCAGTTGGGCAAGCTATATTATTCTTAATGTATCTAGCTAAAGAGGATTAACGATGAGTGAGTCAATACCCATGGGTGATGGAGACATTTTCAATCCCATAAACAATATAGACGATTTTTTTATCATATCGCGTTATAAGGGCCCTAAAATCGATGTTAAAAATTGGTTCCTAAACGTGGGAGGATTCGTTCATAGGCCTATGAAGATATCTTATGAAGAATTGACTGGCAGTTATTCCCGAGTTTCTGAAGTGATAACCATGGAATGTGTGATAAACAAGGTTGGGGGCAGTTTGGTGGGAACGGCGGTCTGGTCTGGTGTTGCTCTTAGAGACGTATTAAATGAGGCGGATATTAAAGAAGGAAGTATAGAACTTTTCTGTAAAAGTTTAGATGGACTAAATCGAGGTTTATCCCTAGAGTTTTTTCAAAATCCCTTAACCTTATTAGCATACGAGATGAATGGTCAGATCCTGCCTATCGATCATGGTTTTCCCCTCAGACTAGTGGTTCCAGGTTTTTATGGCTTCATTTGGAGAAAGTGGCTAACGGAACTAATCTTGACAAAGGAGAAATATGCAGATCCCCAATGGTTAGACTCTATGAAATTAATAAAATCGAAGAGAGTCGTACTCACATCTAAAATCCTAAAGCCAGATAACAACGAGATCATTAACAGTAATAACTACTGGATAGTAGGTGTCTCTTGGGGTGGTGAGACATCAATCAGTCGTGTCGAAGTTAGCTTGGACAATGGTATCACTTGGAACCCAACAGAGATAATCTGGAGACATACAGATCCGTATGCTTGGGTTGTATGGAGGTTTCTTTGGTTCCCCCCAAAAGATGGATCTTATGTGGTGACTGCTAGGGCATTTGATGAAATGGGAAGAGTTCAAAGAGACGGTAAAGAGGATTATCCTTCTGGATTAGGTAGGTTACATAGCGTAAAAGTACTAATTCCTAAAAAAGTTTAAGACTGTAAGAGGTTTGATAGCTCGCTACATGTTTTTAACAGCTTCCAGCCACCATTCAACATAAATCCCCATTAAGAATATATTATGTTACGACTATATCTACGTGAATTGCTTGCGGGTTGGTTGGCTATGGGGGACACTTCGAAATCCGTCACTGGCACATGGAGAGCGTTGCTGATTAAGAGCTTCCTAGTGGGAGTGGTGGTCACTGCTTTAACATTTTTTCTGCTCAAGGACGTTGAAGCAGGATCTTATCAAGTATTAATACAATTGACTGTGCAAGCTCTGGCTTCATGTATTCTTGGAGGGGTTATGGTAGGCGTGATTCTGCCCGCGATTTCTTTTCAAGCTGTGGGCTTCCATGCCTCCTTATCGACCGTCGTTGGGTCAGTTATGTATTTCCTCATTTTCCGTCTAGTTACGCCCCCCCTCTTTCCCGATCTTTATTTCGACATCGTATCCAATTTTTTCAGCTCTGTTATAGGAGGCTTTGCGGGGGGCATGGCTGGGAGTTGGGTAAAGAGGTTTATCCGCTGATTTGACTCTCTTCCAATAGTCTGGGTTTAATGGATCCGCTGAATTACGTGTCTGGGATGAGAAGTACCACCATATAAAACCCGTGTTCAGAGCTTGCTATTCTAGCTAGCTAGGAACCCATCTTTGGTCGCAGAGATAGGAGCTACCAACTAGCTAGCTTTTCGGAATTATTCCCCAGCTAGTAATATTAAATAAATAAGCAGTAGAAGCATAAGTATTTCGTAAAACGTGAAGTACGATGATTAGCCTGTTAGAAATTGCTGAAAGAATACGAAGCGGTCAGAAAATGGACAATAAGGAGTGGGGAATAGGTCTTTTCAAAAAGCTTCAAGAACTCATTATCAAGTATGACTTGAAACAGGAGGGTCCTGAAAAGTTCTACGAGGTAGATGATAATTATGCTGACTCGCTTTTTCAGGCTGCTACGGACCTCCTCGTTGAAGTAGGAGTTTATTGCACAACGACGCACCGAACGATCCGGTTCTCTGAAGACGAAGTTCGAGAGGCCGCGAGAGAAACACCATCCGAAGTCACTGTTGGAGAGGGCCGCGATCAAAGAGTCTGGAGAAAAAGGGAGCTGGAAGACCATAGGCCCCCAAGTATAGACGTGTCCGGACATGGCCCGTGGTCAGATGCAATGATGCCCCTGCCCATAATCATTCGCGAGCTAGCCAGACATCCCCGAGTCGACTTGATTGAAGGCTACATGTATGCCAGAATAGATGGTCATGAAGTCCATGGCAAACCCTTGTGTGCGTATGCGGCTAAAAGAGCCATAGAAAAGATTAGAAATGGGGTAACAATGGCTGGTCGAAGAGGGATGGCAATAACGTATTATCCCGTGTTGACCGACGCTTTTTCGCTGATCGCACCCCTCAATATGGAACGTGGCTTGAGAAAGACCGATGGCGTTTTACTCACGATTTTACCCGATCTCATCATTGAGGAAGATCTCGTCGCTGCTGCCCTGATCTATAATGAGTTAGGATGTTACAGTCAATGTGGTGGGACGGGAACTGGTCCCTTCGGTGGTGGAATCGAGGGACGAATGATAGAATCGGTAGCAGGTCCTTTAGCCGCGTGGATGGTCTATCGAGATACTCTCTTAACCGCTGGAGGAGCCTCTCAAGGCGCATACCTTCCGAGAAAGGGTACAACAGGACCAAATAGACAGACTTCACAAAACAGTAGAGGCACGCAATGGCAGTCTTTTGCCGTCCAGCAAGCTCTTCGCAGAAACACAAACCAGATCTACTACAGCATCATTTGGGGAGAAAGCGTGAGTTTAGACGACTTGATTTCCGAGCAGTACCTGTTACGAGTGGCCTTATCATCCATAAGAACCACGATACTGGGGCTTAACTTCAGGGTAGGCTGCACCAACCCGCCAACCTTTACTTCGTGGGTAGTGGAAACATCGGATGCAGCGTTAAAATCCAATATGAAGTTACAGGACTATGAAGAAATTTCCGCAAGAATTACTAAGGAAAAGCTCAGTGACTATCAGTTCCAAACCAGACAAGATAAGAGGATGCTCATATATGGAAATAACCCAAACGAATTTCTAAAAGCGGGATTAAAAGCCTACGACTGGTATAACCAAACACCAACAGACGAGTACCTAAAGAACGAACGAACAGCAAGGAAATACCTCAGAAATATCGGTTTAAATATTTAATAAACAAGCAGGCTAGAATGTGAGTTAGTCAGATTAGCAGGTTGACATATAGCCGTTTCAGTGAAAGGGGTAACGTCACTATCGATATACCGAAGATAACTGTAGTAGCAGAGGCTGGAATGCCACAGAGCGAGATGGTGTGTCGGCGATAAGGTGGGATATAGTAAGGGGGATGACGCTGGTAAGAAACGACCGATGCTCATAGTCGGAAATAAGAATAGGGGATCTGTACCCTCGGATGGCCCAATCCGACTTGAAGAAACCTTTACAAGCCACGAGTCATTAGATGACGTACCATACACATGCAGCTTGTGAGGAACCTTTTGTGAAGTATAGACGATTTGGTACGCTCGACTGGAAAGTTTCGGCGCTTGGATTCGGCGCTATGAGGTTGCCCGTGATTGGCGGGGATCGTGGGAAGATAGATGAAGCGGAAGCCCTCAAAATGGTGAGATACGCCTTTGATCACGGCGTCAACTATATTGATACGGCGTACCCCTATCATGCCGGAAGTAGTGAACGCTTTGTTGGGAGAGCCCTCAAGGATGGTTACCATGAGAAGGTGAAGCTGGCCACCAAGATGCCCATGCGACTCGTGAACTCGCGAGAGGACCTCGATAGAATTTTTAATGAACAATTGGATAAGCTCCAGACGGATCACATCGACTTTTACCTATTCCACGGCGTTAACAGAGATCGCTGGCAGAAGATCATGGATGTCAACGCCCTCGACTGGGCAGAGAGGGAGATGGCATCAGGACGAATTGGCCTCTTGGGTTTCAGCTTCCACGACACATATGAGGTGTTCGAAGAGGTTCTTGACGGCTATGACGGCTGGACCTTCTGCCAAATACAGTACAACTACGTGGACGCTGAATCAAGCCATCGCACTCCAGGAACCCGAGGCCTAAAATACGTGGCTTCCAAGGGGTTAGCCATCGTGGTGATGGAGGGAATCCAAGGTGGTAACCTCGCCGTAACGCCACCCGAGGAAATACAAGCCATCTGGAACGAAGCAGAGACCCATAGGACGCCTGCGGAGTGGGCTCTTCAATGGCTCTGGAACCAACCCGAAATCTCCGTTGTGTTAAGCGGCATGAGCACCATGAACCAAGTCATCGAAAACGTAGAGAGCGCCAACCGCTCAGAACCCCACAACCTTCCTGCAGAAGAATTGAGCCTTATCTCCAGAGTGCGCTCGAAAATTTTTGAACACGGCTTCATCGGATGCACCGGCTGCCAGTATTGTCAGCCCTGCCCCCAGGACGTGGCCATCCCCGACATCCTCGCCCTGTACAACGAATACTACACGAAACGTGACGATTCAAGCACCCAACAGGAGATCAAAAACAAGTACAGTACATCGATAACCCCCGAACGAGGAGCAGGATTGTGCGTCCAATGCGGCGAATGCGAAGACAAGTGTCCTCAGCAACTACCCATCCGCAACCTACTCGCGCGAGCAGCTCGTTCACTCGAATGAGTTGGCTAGCTAACGAGCAGCGTACGATTCGGGACGAATCTACACGATATCCAGTCAAACTTCCTACGACTCAGGTAACACTACGCAAAGTCCTGCAACCGTCTTGATGTCTAAACACAAATATGCTCCATGAATACGTATTTACCTCTTTTTTAAAATTTTACAAAGGAGGTTATAGCTAGTTTTTTATGTAGCCTCAGATAGTTATTGTGTGATTGAAAATGAGTGCGGAATTACCTACATGGATTGTGCGAGATTATGTTCGATGTAGCGGATGCAGACGGTGTGAGATAGCTTGTTCATTGCGTCACGAAGGGAAGATCTGGCCTGAGGCCTCCCGGGTGCGGGTGTTCATGCTCATTCCCGGCGTCGAGATCCCCCATCTGTGTGCTCAATGCGTTGACTATCCCTGTGTAGCCTCTTGTCCGGTGACCGCTCTGTCAGTAAACGAGAAGACGAACGCGGTGTTAGTTGATAGAGACGCGTGTACCAGCTGCGGGCTGTGTATCGATGCCTGCCCAGGTCAAATCCCCTTCCTCCATCCCGGTGACAATAAGGCCGTCATCTGCGACCTCTGCGATGGTGACCCCGAGTGTTCCAAAGCATGCATGGAAGCACGATTCGACGCCCTTCGAGCCGTTAAAGAGGGCATAGGGTGGGGTGGCGGGCTCTCAAAGAAGCTCTTTGCCCAGATCCCTGAAGAACTGACTAAAGATGTAGCAGCAAGCCTATTCGGTGATAAGGCCGAGGAGTTGGATATTGATGACTAGAGGTTATGCGGGAAAATTCCTTGACGTGGATCTGTCCTCTGAGAAGATCGAGGACATCACTTTCGACGATGCGACGCTGAAGAACTTCGTTGGAGGCAGAGGCCTTTCAGCAAAAATACTATGGGATCGACTGGGAGAGAAGTGGGCGTCCATCGACCCCTTGGGCCCTGAAAACCTGTTTCTAGCAATGACCGGTCCCCTGACAGCCATATATCCTGGTGCAAGGGTCTGTGCCACCGGAAAATCCCCTCAAAGCAACGGAATAATCGGCTCCACGACAAGCGGTGAGTTCCCACTAGAGCTGAAATGTGCGGGTTACGACGGCGTCATCGTCTCTGGTAAGGCTGAAAACCCAGTGTACATTCTGGTAACGGATGACAGAGGCGAGATCAGGGACGCCAGCGATGCTTGGGGTAAAGGCGGCATGGAGACCATCTTGACCCTCAATAAAGAGGTCCGAAAGCTACTCGGTACTCGAGCCCCAAAAGTCGGTAAGTGGAAGGAACCGGGGATGATTTACGTAGGACCAGCAGGCGAAAACAGGATCAGAACCGCCGCAGTAATGCAGAAGATCAGCCACGCCGCGGGGTACGGAGGATACGGTGCGGTCATGGGATCAAAGAACCTGAAGGCCATCGTAGCTAAGGGTCGAGGTCCACTGCCTGACGTGGCTAACCCAGCGACGGTTAAGCTACTCTGGAAGGAAATTGATAAATGGCTAATCGGACGGGACTCCATGCGACGGTGGGGGACAGGATACGGTGGATACACAGTGGGTGCCCACCAAAGCTCTGAGCCTGTAAGAAATTGGCAGGATGAATGGCATGATGAGGCAAGCATTGGCGGCATCAAGTTTGATCTGCGATATTGGGTAAAGCGGTACTGGAGCGACTTCAACTGCGCAACATGCTGCCTAAAGTTAGCCGTCATCAAGTCCGGTCCCTACAAAGGCGCCATCACCGACAATCCCGACTACGAGTTACAAGCCTACTGTGGACCCAATTTAGGCATCTATGATGCCGGTGAATGCATCTACATCTCGGCTCTCGTCGACGACTTAGGACTGAGCGGCATCAACAGTCCCAACACCATGGCCTTCGCCGCTGAACTGTACCAGCGAGGAATACTGACCGCGGAGGATCTCGATGGGATCGAACCGAAGTGGGGTGACGCTAAGGCAATGGGTGAGTTGGCGAAGCTGATAACTGAGAGACGGAAGATAGGTGACATCTTAGCTGAAGGGACTTATAGAGCCGCCTTGAAGATATCGGAGCTGAAGGGAGTTGATGTCACTCCTTACGCAGTTCACGTCAAAGGCGTGGAAATAGGCGCCCACGGTACTCGAAGCGGTCGCGACATGAGACCGATAGGCTACGCGTGCGCAGTGCAAGGAGGAGACCACACTTCATCCGTCTTCGACGCCTACCGCGAGATGGGCTCAATCTTCACTGACTCCGCCGTTGTCTGTTCCTTCGTCACTAATCGGGACCTCATATGGGAGTTTTACCGAGCAGTGACCGGATGGGACACGACCATGGAAGAGTGGCGTAGTAAACTGGGACACAGAATCACCCACATCCAACGAGCCACCCTCCTCTTAGGAGGACCTGATGTCACGTGGACTGCAGCGGACGACGACAACCCCCCGAGATACTATGAGCCCCTACCCTCAGGACCTTACAAGGGCAAGACAACGGACAAGAAAGTCGTTGAAGAGATGAAGAAGAACTATTACGACACCATAGGCTGGGACGAACAGGGAATACCCAAATCAGACATCCTCAAAAAACTCGATTTAGCCGACGTCGACAAGGCCCTGAAAAAGCTCAGAAAATAGACTTCCTCAATTCCCACCTTTTTTTCTTTTTTCTCAATTACTTTGCTAACAAAACAAGGTTGACAAGGTGAAACACGTACCTTGAAGGTAAAGGTAAGGGCTTTTGGCGAGTTAATCACCCTCCTCGGAAGCGAATTCACAGTGGAGCTGCAGAGTAACGCTCGCCTGGACGACCTCCTCTCGACCCTCGTTGCAAAGGCAAAATCGTTTATCGAGGGCTTCATAGGTCCCTATAACGTGGCTGAAAACCTTATCATACTCGTTAATGGTCAGAACGCGAGTACGTTACCCGACCCTTACCCCTTAAACGATGGCGATGTCGTGATGCTGCTTCCCCCCTTCATCGGCGGTTAACACACCAAATTACCGTGAAACCCACGGCGTCCACTAGCTAGACGCCAAATAATAGAGTGCGGAACAACTATTTGGTCGACACTGCTTTTCTCTAACTGACTCTCTAGCTAGCGAGCACAGTTGAGCGGTGAGCTCTCCATAGTTTTCAGTTAGCTAAAGTTTATTTAATTGCCTAATCATTCTCTTCGATGATTTGTGCGATGTCTATTAGCATTAAAGACATAATGACGTTCCCAGTAATCACGATGCGAAGCAATGCAAAGGTGAGTGAAGCCGCAAGCGCGATGTGTGCTCACAACATAGGGAGCTTAGTCGTGGTGGATCGTAACGAGAAACCTATCGGCATCATCACGGAGAGGGATATGATACGAAAGGTAGTCGTGACAAGCAAGAATCCGAAATCTGTCGATGTAACCCAGATCATGTCCAGCCCCCTCGTGACGGGTGACCCGAACATGGATTTGGAGGACTCAGCTAAACTCATGATAAACAAGGAGATAAAGAGACTCCCAATCATTGACCAGGGAAAAATAGTGGGGATCGTTACGTTCACAGATTTAATCAGGGCTCAACCTCAAATCGTTTCAACTCTTGAAAGAAGCATTGGCATAGATAGGATGCCGAGACGCTTCAAGAAGTTGATGAGAAAAACGTATCGATAAGTAGTAAACTAGCAAGCTCCTTAATGCTTTTATCTCAACGGATTCGTGTGTTTCCAGTCTATGTTATGCCTTGCGGGGTCGTGGAGACAGATTCCACTCCAGCGCCGCATGTTAACTCGCTTTCTCACTCGGGCCCGTGCACTCTTTTAGAGTTAGCTAGCTATGCTTGAATGCTCATTGGATAACATCGTTATATTTATATATCTCGACCGCAACTAAAATGATTATAGATAATAATAAACAACGTAAATATTACTCCTAATCATAATTCTGGAGATGTTGAAGAAAATGGCTAAACGAACAAAAGGGATTGATACCATCGCACTGCATGCGGGGCAGGAATCCCCTGATCCGGCAACAGGTGCGCGGGCTGTACCCATATATCAGACCACGTCCTACGTCTTCAAAAGCACAGAACACGCGGCAAACCTATTCGCCTTGAAAGAACTCGGCAACATCTACACCCGAATAATGAACCCGACGAATGACGCCTTCGAAAAAAGGATCACTGCCATCGAAGGAGGAAGCGGAGCACTCGCGGTAGCCTCAGGACAGGCAGCAGAGACATTAGCCTTGCTTGCGATTACCCAGATAGGCGACGAAATCGTGGCAGCCAACAACCTGTACGGAGGAACCTATCAACTACTGCACTACACCTTCCCCAAACTCGGCAGAACGACGAAGTTCGTAGACTCCACACAACCCAAAGCCTTCGAGACAGCGATCACGGAAAAGACGCGAGCCATCTACGCTGAAGCAATCGGAAACCCCAAACTGGATGTACCCGACTTCGAGGCAATCGCAGAGATCGCCCACAGAGCAGGCATTCCCTTCATAGTCGACAACACGGTGGGCATAGGCCTGGTCAGACCCATCGAGTATGGCGCGGACATAATCGTGTCCTCTGCAACCAAGTACATTGGCGGTCACGGCACCTCCATCGGCGGGGTAATCGTCGACTCCGGCAACTTTAACTGGAACAACGGCAAATTCCCAGAACTCACGGAACCAGATCCCAGCTACCACGGCGTCCGGTTCTGGGAGACCTTTGGTGATCTTCCAGGCGTAGGGAACGTGGCCTTCATCATCAAGGCACGAGTGCACCTCCTCCGAGACCTGGGACCAGCGTTAAGCCCCTTCAACGCATTCCTCTTCCTTCAGGGACTGGAAGACCTACCCCTGCGACAACGAAAACACTCCGAAAACGCCCTGAAAGTCGCCAAGTTCTTGAAGACGCACCCCCTCGTCTCCTGGGTTAATTATCCAGGTTTAGAGGAGCATCCCAGTCACCCCCTGGCCGTCAAATACTATAAAGGTCATTATGGAGGGCTGCTGGGCTTTGGCATAACGGGGGGCCTTGAAGCGGGAAAACGATTCATCGAATCCGTCCGCCTGCTCTCGCACCTCGCGAACATTGGCGACGCCAAAAGCCTCGTCATCCACCCCGCATCAACAACCCATCAACAATTGACGCCAGAAGAGCAAGCGGAGACCGGTGTGACCGAAGATTACATCCGGCTTTCCATCGGTCTCGAAGACGTCGAAGACATCTGCGAAGACCTAGATCAAGCCTTACAAGCAGCAGTAACGTGACACAAACGACGACAGCTCAAACACGAGAAAAAAATCCTGATTTCCACGTAGGTGACGGAGAATGGTTGATCCGAACACGAGTCTAGGCGTTGTAGAGACGAAGTATTACACGTTTGCGGAGCCACCCAACGAATTACCCCTTGAATCAGGCGAAGCCCTCGGACCGATCACCCTGGCGTACGAGACCTATGGCGCCCTCAACGACCAACATTCGAACGCAGTACTCGTCCTTCACGCCCTTTCAGGAGACAGCCACGCTGCAGGATATCATGAGGGCGATCGACATCCTGGGTGGTGGGATGCCATGATCGGACCCGGCAAAGCCTTGAACACCGAGAAGTACTTTGTCATCTGTTCAAACGTGATAGGGGGCTGCAAGGGGTCCACGGGGCCCTCCACGGTGAACCCAAAAACGAAGAGGCCCTACGGCCTTGACTTCCCCCTCATCACGATTAAAGACATGGTCAACGCGCAACGGCACTTGATCAATCATCTCGGGATTGAGAAGCTCTTAACCGTGATCGGTGGATCGATGGGCGGCATGCAAGTCCTACAGTGGATGATCTCATACCCCAACAGAATTCGATCCGCAATCCCCATTGCCACTGCGTTGAAGCACTCCCCTCAACAAATCGCCTTCGACGAAGTGGGCCGTCAGGCGATCTTAGCGGATCCAAACTGGAATAACGGTGACTACTACGGACATACACCACCCGCAAAAGGCCTCGCCGTCGCTCGAATGGTCGGTCACATCACTTACATGAGCGACACATCCATGACCGAGAAGTTCGGTCGACGCGTCAAGGCAGACCAACAATCCTTCAAATTCAGCCCCAACTTTGAGGTAGAAGGATACCTGCAGTACCGTGGTGACAACTTTGTCAAGAGATTTGACGCGAACTCCTACCTCTACATTACCAAGGCCATCGACGCCTTCAACCTTCTAGATGGAACAAGTATTCAAGACGTATTCAAACAGCAGCGAGCGAAAGTACTGGTCATCGCCTTCAAATCAGATTGGCTCTACCCAGCGTACCAGTCACAAGAGATCGTCAAAGCGTGCAAACTCTCCCACGTGGACGCCACCTACTGTGAAGTCAATTCCACCTACGGACACGATGCCTTTCTCCTCGAAGTAGAAGAGGAAACGCACTTGATCAAACACTTTCTGAGAACCGCATCCAATGACCGGGAGGCGTAACCACGAATGCCATCTCCCCCCATCAATTTAGAGCATCAAACCATTCTCAAGTGGATTGAACGAGGCGCCTCGGCACTGGACCTAGGCTGCGGCGACGGAGAATTACTCGCTGACCTGGTCGCGAAAAAGCATGTGACCGCTTGTGGAATCGATATAGACGAACAAGCCATCTACAAATGTGTGGCTCGTGGCTTGAGCGTCTTTCAACAGGACATCGACACGGGACTCTCTGAATACTCAGACCAGTACTTCGACTACGTCATCCTGAAACAGAGCCTTCAACAGGTCCAGAAACCCGATTTTATCATGCGCGAAGCAATGAGAGTCGGGAAAAAAACGATCGTGAGTCTACCCAACTTCGCCCATTATACCGCGCGATTTCAGATCTTCTTCCGAGGAAGAGTGCCTGTGACGCCCGCCCTTCCATACGAATGGTACAATACGCCCAACATCCACTTTCTAAGCATTCACGACTTTATCGAATTCTGTGAGACGAAGAAGTTCAAAATCGAGAAATCGCTGTTCATCCGAAACGATCGAGCGGTCAGAATACTCCCCAACTTCTTCGCCGAGACCGCGATCTTTCTACTTTCCAAATAGACGTGAACAGCTGCCATGCTTTTATCCCAGTAAAGGGACAGATCAGGTAGGTCTATGACGTTTTGGAGTGCCATACACGACTAGGTGTGATTGGCCGCCAGGGCACCTTTGCTTTTATTTTAGGTACGGGGTGATATTAGGCTCCTACATTCTGGGTGCTGTTTCCTTGACGCGGTACTTGGCTATTCCCTCTTCGTTCAGCGTTATGCCCAGGCCAGGACCTTGCGGAATCATCACGTATCCGTCTTTAATCTCTATGGGTTCTTTGAGGATTTTGTCGCGAAACATTGTTTGAAGTCGAGGGGGATCATGCATCCACTCGAAGTGCGTGCAATTTGGGATGGCTCCGAGGAGTTGGAGACCCGGCCAACGGACATGGGCTAGGACGCAGAGTCTGTGGTGAGCCTCGGCAAGATGAGCTGCTTTCCACGTGGGCAGAATCCCTCCAGCACGGATTAAGTCGGGCTGGATTATGTCCCAGCCACCACTTATTAACATATCATTAAATCGTTCTAAATCGGTGACGCCTTCACCGCCGGCGATGGGGATGTCTACGCTCTCAGCTAATCGACGGTACCCCTCGGTGTCAAGACGATGAAGCGGCTCCTCCAACCACACAACATCCAGCTTCTCCAGCTCGCGAGCTGCTCGTTGGGCTGTGCTCAGTGTCCAGTGAAGAGATCCATAAGGCATGCTCGCTTGGTTAGCATCGGTCATGATCTCCATTTCGTCGCCCACCGCGTCTCGGACGGCTCGGACAACGGCTAAATCGTCTTTAAGATTGGGTCTGTGCAGGCGGAGCTTGATTGCTGTGAACCCTTCCTTAAGGTAGGAGACGGCCAGTCTTGCCTGCTCTTCAGGCGTCTTCAGGCTGAGCATGCTGACATAGGCCTTGATCTTGTCGCGGCAGGCACCTAGCAGCTTATGGATTGGCTGTTTCGCCGCCTTTCCTAAAATGTCCCACAAGGCTATCTCCACTCCAGCATATCGGGTCCGTCCCATTGCCGCCATGGTTTCTTCTATTTCGAGGGGATTACACCCCGAGAGAAGTCTCTCTGCCAATACCGCATTAAAGTCACGTTCCGCGTTACCTATTCCCGTTATTCCCTCCTCAGTATGCACGAGTACAATAGGGGTTGTGGAGACGTCTGTTACCCGTCCTGAGAAGTGGGTGAATGGCTTCTCCAGGGGGATTGAAACGTCTATCCTTTCGATATTTGTTATTTTCAAGTTTTTTCTTCACCACGCGATGTAATCTTGAAAAACGATACGTTTTTTGTGTAACATAGAGGTAATCAGCTTTTAACACTTTTTATCGGTGCCAAAGCCTGGAGGCTGGCTTTCTCCCAAAGGACACCCAATACGCACGCAGAACGATAACGAGTTTCTTGCTATCTAACATATTTCTTGAAGAAAGCGCGCGCTGGGGAAGGGGGCAGTTTAAATATATTTCATGGGTATACGAGCATTAGTATATTTGTGAAGTGTAGGGTGTATGGCTGTGTCGAGTAAGTATCCGTCTTTGGGGGAATACGATGTTCTGGTGGTGGGGGGCGGCCCAGCAGGGATTGGTGCAGCGTTGGGCGCTGCCCGTCAAGGAGCCAATGTACTGTTGATTGAAAACCACGGGTTTTTCGGAGGGGTCGCAGCCTATGGTCTTGGGATGCCCATTAACCAGATGCGACCCGAAGGGAAACCTCGATCAGACGTACATGAACTTGTCATCCAAAAACTACTGAATTACGGAGACTTGGCGGTTAAAATTGGGGACCACCAGCTGTGGTGTAATGTGGAGTATTTGAAAGCTGCCGTATTGGATGCCTTGGATGAGGTTGACTGTAGATATCTTCTGCACACTCAAGCGGTTGACAGCATTGTTGAAGACAACCGAGTAACCGGTGTCATTGTTTCGACGAAAGAGGGCCTCAAAAGGGTTTCAGCCCAAATAGTTATCGATTGTAGTGGGGATGGAGATGTGGCCTATTTTGCTGGAGCAGAAACAATGAAAGAGACTGGGGCCCTTTCACCCATGACTTTACTCCTGAATGTCACCAACGTGGATATCGAAAAAGCCCAACAAGTGAACATCAATACGATAATCGAACGCGCACGGAACAAATATCCTTTGATACCGACGAGATGGAGGCTCAGTAGTTTCCCGTCCAGTAACTCTTTTTACATTAATCACGGTGGCACCCGTGAAATTGGCCAATTTGATGGTACCGATCCTGAGCAGCTGACGAAGGCGGAGAGCATTTCGCGACGTCAGGTTCTACAGATGGTTCATGCCATGCGAGAGTTTGGCGGTGACGCCCTCCGAAACATCGAAATCATTGCCACAAGTCCCCAGATTGGTGTCCGTGAAACCCGTCGAGTGAAAGGATTATACGTCTTAACTGAGGAAGACGCCTTATCGGGTAGACGATTTGAAGACGGCATCGCTTGGAGAAGCGGTTTTTTGGACATCGGTTTCGTCCGTTTCAGCAAAATGAAGATACATGATGTCCCTTATCGCGCCATCATACCCGAAAAATTGGATGGACTGTTGACGGCTGGTCGTTGTATATCCGCAACCCATGTGGCAGCTTCAGCGGGAAAAAGCATGGGAAATTGCATGGCAACAGGTCATGCTGCTGGGCTAGCTGCAACGTTATCCATAACAAAAGGGTGTTTACCAAGAGAACTGCCCGTAAACGAACTCCAAACGGCTCTTCAAGCTGACGGCGTCGACTTAACGCGTAGTGGAGATGAACAACAACAGTTAATGATGCGTGAGTGGAAAGGGAACTGAATAACGTGCTACTGGATAACCTTTCGGACAAGGTAACTCTCATATCCTAAAGAAAAACGGTGCCTAGCTTTCATGAGAGGCGGGTACGAAGGATTGACTTCTGTGTAGCGGGCGGACACTGAATCCCCTGTCTTAATTTTACGTGGGTTCGAATCCCACTTCCCGCACTTTTAATCATACCCGCGAAATCGTTGAAGGGGCCATAAACTTTGGGTTGTAGTTGAAGAGAGAAGGATACAGTGAGTCAACTACCTAGTTAACGCTACTAATGCTTGGGCAACAACTTTACCGATTCCAAGTCCAGGGAAAACATCAATGCCTTAAGAGGCGTTGAGCACGCACTCTGGAGGAGTGACTAACTCCAATCAGCGGTTACGACGTCTTTTATTCCACGTGGAATATTCCCTTCCATCGACTTCAGCAGATAACCTAAAATAACGAAGTGACGGCAAAGCTAGCTAGCTAATTACACATGCGTACACCTAGAGATTCATGTAGACAATATAGTTAAAACAACAAAACGTTATGAATCTGGAGGTAGGGGCAGCTAAGTTGATTACACCTATTCTGTTCCTCATCTAAATACAATCAACTCCCTACACTCAGAAGGATGACTCACGCCATTATCCTCCTTCGCTTTGCTGAAGCGATCTCAGGTTAGCTAGCTAAATAAACCCCCTCCTCATCGAGAAGCTAAAAAAAGAAGAAAGGGGTATATGAAACTCTAGAGTTTGGTAGCTCGGAGGAGGTCTGACAGTACTGTCCAATCTACCGTTCCTCCCTTTTTTTCTATGTGACTAAAGTATGTTGGGCAGTTGGCTGTTAGCTACAAGCCCAGAAGTTGTCGTTACAAGAGAAGCGCAGCTAGCTAGTTCCAAGTTTGTAAGTCTTTATTTTGTGACGAATGTTATAACGTCTTCATCCTTTAGATGGTGGGTTACTCCCACTTTTTGCCCGTCAAATTTTACGCTTTTTCTCCATATCTGAGTATAACGTAGCGCATACTTCATCTTTCGATGAACTTTATCGCATACGTCGAGAACTGACGCACTGCTCTTCACTATCATGGGCTTCTCATAGTCTGTTTTTTTTCCTTTTGGACGCATAAAGACTCTGATGAAGCCTAGTTTTTGGTAAATTTTTTCTTTCAATATATCTATGTTGAGGTTTGCGTCTGCCGATATGGGAATATAGTCGTAGTTTAGTCTAGATTTAAGTTCGTTCACAAGCTTAGGGGATACCAAATCAATCTTGTTCATAATTGTTAGTGTAGGAATGTATTTGTGATTTTGGAGAAGAACGGCAATCAGTTGATCATACGATACATCCTCATTTATCATTACTCTAGCATTGTGTATGTTATATATTCGAAAAACCTTTTTCACAGTTTCAGTTGTTATCTTTGTCAGCCTAACTGAAGCATTGACCGAAATACCGTGCATGCCTGTTTTTTCGATTTTTATTTTAGGTGGTTGCTCGTCTGGGTGGATACCGATATTCCTCAGCTCATTTATAAGTACGGGACGAATTTTAGGTTGAAATATTTCAAGTATTAATAGAACTAAATCTGAAGATCGAACTACCGATAAGACTTTTTTTCCTAAACCTTTTCCCGTTGATGCTCCCTTAATGATACCCGGTAAATCAAGGACTTGGATGCGTGATCCTTTGAATTCCATTATTCCAGGTATAACTTTTAGTGTTGTGAAATGATATGACCCAATTTTAGATTTTGCGTTGGTTAATCTGTTCAACAGAGTTGATTTCCCAACACTTGGAAGCCCGATCAATGTTACTGTAGCATCCCCACTCCGCTTAATCGCGTAGCTTATCGAGCTGGCTTTACCGTGATTTTCAGCTACGTTTTGTTTTAGTTTTGCATGTTTAGCTTTAAGAAGACCAACATGATGTTCAGTAGCCTTATTTATTTTTGTCCGATGCAGTTCTTCTTGTATGCTCTCTATCTTCTCAGGGACGCCCATTACACACGAGCAATTAAACGTAAGGCAGAAAAACATTTCTTTTTTATAATTGTGTTTTGGGTAACACCTCTACGACGTAGCTAGCTAGCGAACACCCTCTTGGACTTCATAATTGTATTTTGTACCTATGCGGGTGGGCCTTACATTTGATACCGTATTCTGTTGAAGAGATTGATTTGGGTATATTGTTTGAGTGGGTTATATAGTGAGGTAGGGCGGGTGATGGGAGGGGATACGTTGAAGTGCAACGCTTTGGATGTGATAGTTGTTTTGAGTGAGAAGTATTTGGTTTTCTCTGGAAGGCCCAATGCGGGTAAGAGCAGCATCATCAGGGAAGTCGTAGGCTTGGATGTTGCAACGGGAAAGCGGCCTGGAACAACGCGCTGCATCTCTAAATATCCCTTAAATCATGGTTTAGTCCTCGTCGATATGCCTGGGTTTGGCAGGATGATTGGGGCTTCTAAGCGTTTAGAGGATAGGATAAATGTTCGGATAATTCGGTTCTTTGAGTATAATGCTCAAGACATAGTCTTAGCCGTCCAGGTTCTAGATATATCCACGTTCTTGGAGGTGACGTGGCGTTTGGAGAAGAAGGGTTTTACTTCAGTGGATGTGGAGATGGCGCAGTTTCTAGAAAAAGCGTTGGGCAAGTTTCCCTTAGTGGCTGCTAACAAGATCGATAAGGCAGATGAGGAGAAGATAGATGCCAACCTAAAAGAATTCACGCATCGAATAAGCAATGGACATCCTTTAGCGGTTGGGGGCTACGTGTTCCCTGTGAGTGCTAAGACGGGAGAAGGATTGGGTGCTTTTAAGAGCGCGATTCACGAAAGGTTGGTGGCTGAGGGATACAGGACGCCGTTTAAAACGCAATGAAATTTCAACCTAGCTAGCTAGCGTTTGCGGGAGTAATTGGAATCTTACATAGCGCGCGCTATATTCATAAATCTCACCAATAGCTAGTTAGCTTTTGGGTTAAGGAACGTATTTGACTGGGGTTGGACTTGGTATGTCTGAAGTATGCGTTTGACGAAAGGGACTACTGATGCTCAACAGCGAATATCTGTTCAAAGCCAAGATCGTTCAAATGATTCTCACGAAAGAGAACGTTGAAGCCATTAAAGCACTGAGTCATCATTACGGTGTTGACATTCCACATCTGAAAGTTGGTATGCCCAAGAAGTATAGTAAGAAAGTTGGGTGTTATGTTTCTAAGACCAAGACCATCCATTTTATGAACCGGGAATATCTTAACGATCCCTTCGTGGTCCTTCACGAGTTTTATCATCATCTTCGAACACGGGGTAGAGAGCATAGAGGTACAGAGAAGTATGCCAACAGGTTTGCAGAAGAATTCATCGAAGCATTCAAAACTCTACAAGAAACGTCTTAACGCCATCTCTTCTACACCATGTCTTTTTATCTAAAAGCTAGCTAGCTGCGGTAAGGTTTAAGCTTTAGCACGCGCTCCATTTTGCTTAGGTTTTAGCGATGAAAACGTTCTTATATTTTGTTTTCTGAGAAAAAGGTAAATATCTCAATTATTTGGGGAATAAATGGATGTCGAAGAAGA
>JAOZHB010000051.1 GCA_026015035.1 Candidatus Bathyarchaeota archaeon
TCCGTCCCCCAATCTTGCCTTGACCTAGGTTCTGTCCAACGCACAAGTGAACGAGGTATGGATCCCACAGCTCTCCCGAGCGACTTGAAATAACGGTTCCATAGCCCGCAGCCTTTGCCATCCTAATAGTTTCCATAGACTCGGTTAATGTTCCAACCTGGTTTGGCTTGATTACGACGGCATTTGCCACACCCATTTCGATACCCTTTTGCAGTCTTTTCGGGTTGGTCACGAAGAGGTCGTCGCCTACCAGCTGCACCTTATGGCCTAGTCGTTTGGTCAGAATCTTCCACCCCTCCCAGTCATCCTCGAATAGGCAGTCCTCCATGCTTATGACCGGATAGTTGTCACACATTTCCTCTAGTTTGTCGATCATCTCACCCCTAGTCAACATCTTATCATCTGCTTCAAGATGGTACATGCCATCTTTATACAATTGGCTTGTAGCGAGATCTGTGTAGATGCCAAAGTCTGTTCTGGGCACGTACCCCGCATCCTCGATCAGCCTGGTCAAGGCGGCGTAAGCCTCATCATTAGAATCAAAAATCGCAATAGGCGTCCTCGCACCCAACTTGGGCACGCCGAAACCCCTCTTCTTCGCCATTAGTTCACCCAACCTTTTGTACATGCCCAATGTTGCCATGTATCCCTCTCGGTAACTCTTTACGTTTAAAGCGATGAGCTTATACTCTTGAAAGTCGCAAGTACCGGGTAGACCCACGTAGGCTGGTCCGCCAACCATTACGTTAACCATGAATATGGGGGTCTCTCCACCTCCTCCGAGGTGCTCGAAGAGTTCAACGCCCCGTGATTTAGCGGCGGCCTTGGCGTTTGCTATCGAAGTGGCTATTATCGCGTTACCTCCGAGTCTGGATTTGTCCTCGGTGCCGTCAAGCTCGATCATCAACCTGTCTATACCTTCTTGGTCAGTGGAATCCCTTCCTCTCAGCCTATCAGCTATCTTGGTGTTCACATTGAGTACGGCCTTTTGAACACCCATACCATTGAAATATGATTTATCGCCGTCCCTCAGGTCGAAGGCTTCACTCATTCCCCTAGAAGTCCCCCCGGCAGCCGCGTTTCTGCCTAAACTACCATCGTCCAGCCGCACATCCACTTCCACGGCAGGAAGCCCCTTAGTGTTAAAGACTTCCCGCGCACATACCTTCTTTATACATCCCATCTTCTGATTCCCACCATTTCCTTTGCCCACTGGGATAACCCATTTTTCAGTTCTACATGGATTTTTCCTCGTAAAACGCTTATGCCCTTCAAAGTTATCATCTACTAGTATGATATCTGCTAACCTGTGCGCGCGTCCATACTTGTTCACGCTTCTTCACTTGATCGTGCAACATGGTCCATGTGCTAACTCGCCAGAACACCCTTTCCTTTCACTTCCTTTTCATTGCATGGTACAGGTAGGACGCCCCACATCGGAGCTTGATAATAAAACACGTCAGTACAAGGTACTAGAACGTATTTATGACTATGCTTTTGAGTAGCGCGAGCTTGTAGGGAAGTGTATAAAAAATGGCGGAGGAAGGATACTCATATAACCGTTCCAAGTCATTTGCATAGACGAGTCAAGCATCTCGCCCAACAAGGAATCATAAGTATATCTCAACTAAACTAGAAACTCCTCAGTCTTTGTAATAGTATTAATACTTATACCAAAACATGTCAACCCTTGAAAAAGAAGAAGTAGGAGATAGTTTCAAAACAAGTCTTGTTATTTTAAACAGTTTTTCCGTCAACGCTTTTTCTGAAAAAGGGTTGGTGCCCAGGGTGAGATTTGAACTCACGACAATCCGGTCTTCAGCCGGACGCTCTCCCAGTCTGAGCTACCTGGGCGCCTTAGAATTGATTTTCAAAGCCTTCATTTAAAAATTTCCATTTCCGAGGGTTAAAGGTACGAATCCATGCCTCAAGTGGATGGGAAAAGGTGTTCCTCGACGAAGCACACAGGGTAAACGTAGAGGCTAGTTCCCGCAGCGATAACACGGTTCTGTAGAGTCAAGAGGGAACAAGGTGGCTTAGAGACGTTTTTGTAGAAACGGAGGAGGGGGAAGGGAAAGGATAATTATGTTTGAATCCCCTGTATATAGTTAGGTGAGGAAGACATTTTCGACGTGAAGAAGATCTTGGTGCCTACAGATGGCTCAGCGTATTCTTTGAAGGCCGCTGAATACGCAGCCGAAATGTCAAAACAATTTGACGCTGAAGCCCACCTTTTAAACGTGATTACCCCGTCAACCATTAGAATTTCTAGGAGGAGAGAGGATAAGTCTTCGGTACAAGCCCTTGAAGAGGCGAAAGAAGTTTTTGATCGACGGGGCACGAAGGTGGTTCTCAGGAAGCCGGTTCGGGGGAATCCCGGAGAGGTAATTTGTAAAATTGCTGAAGAGGAGGGATTTGACCTCATTGTCATGGGCAGTCGCGGCTTGAGTGGGGTAAAATCCTTCTTTTTGGGCGGGGTTTCCGATAAGGTCTGTCACCACGCGGTGTGCCCCGTTCTCATCGTACGCTGACTTTGAGAAGACAGGGAAGTACTGCAGCGACGGGTAAGTTAGCTAGCTATTTAGGTATCTAGCTCGATTTCGTGTGCTATCCGTCTGTTATCCTGTTTGGGGTCTCTTCTACATCTTGTACCTCAAACGTAGGCTCCTTGGTAAAAACGATTCCGGCAAAGTGCCAAGTATACAAGTCAAGGATTCTCTTCCGCAGCTCTAAGTCCTTGGAGGTGAAGGGATTGCGCGTCTTTTGGAATAGGGTGGCTTTACTCGGGGAGATGGCTGCATACAGCGTGTCCGCCTTAAACAATAACTCAGGTACACAGTCCCACAGTTCTGCGGGTCGAATGAAACTCGAGGAAGTCATTCTCTTTGGCACGAGAATCTTAACGAACGTAAATTTTTCTCGCAATTTCTGAGATATAGCTTCAACATCATAAAGTCTGGCAAATTTACTATACGTAATATACTGATAGTTTTCAGGTTCAGGTTCACTAAGTACTGATTTCAGCAGGGACCACACGTTCATATCGGTTAACTTCCTCCTCTTCCCAGCTGAGACACCCGATTTTTAGTCGAAGGAATATCTTAACACTCCAATCTACCTATAATTCACTCGGAATTTAAGTTTTATGAAATGAGTATTAAAATACCTACTGTTTCGTATTCTGTAGAGACATGAGCAGGTAGTATTCGATTTCAGTCCCAGTTCTATGTCTGTTCAAGACGGTTTAAACACGCGTATTCACAATGCCTCTCATAATCCCGGTGAGGGACATGTACTCGAATATACGCGTAACTAACGAGCTTTGTACAGAGTAATAAAGGCGTGTTCAGAACTCAAGAACTTAACATATTATAGTGTTTAGTAAAATTAATTAATTAAATAAACGTGTCGAGGATGTGACAATCATGTTCGAGCGCGCGCGCTACTATATAAAATACCATTACTAAGAGACTCTTGTAAGAAACCGCTTCACATGGGGAAGGATGATATTACGCGCTTGCGCCTCACGAAACGCCTCCCTGTGGTTTAACCCTGGAAGAGAAACGAAGCGTGCATCCGGAATGCGTTTCGCAGCTTCTTTCATCTTAATAGGGAAAGGATCTCGCTCACCCGCGTATAAGAGACACGGCACCGCGATCTGTGACAGAAGATCACCAATCGAAGGCCATTGAGAAAGGTTTCTTCCCAGCGCTAAAAGAGCCTTATAATCGTTGCCACGAATTTTTTGTTTCTCATAATCTGATTCTGGGCGACCTAGAGTCTTTTCCCAAAAAGCAATAACAGCTTCCGGTCCTTGTTCAGCTCCTAATCGAAGCCGAGTGAGGCCGAAATTTATAAGTTGCTTCTCCGCTTCTTGCGGGGGGTAGGGTGACGCTGCGCCAAGAATATAGGAGCTGAATCGTGCGGCGTGATACTTCAAGAGCTGAAAACCGATACTACAACCATACGAGTATCCCCAATAGTGGGCCTTCCCAACACCTAGATCGTTCAGCACAGCTACTATGTCTCCGGTTATTAGCTCAGGATGATAGCTAGCTAGCTAAGAGTCAGTTGAAGGTGCTCAACAATCATCTTGTTCCTCACTGTAATGTCCTGAGAACTAGACTGAAAGTCAACCTCAGTCCAAAGTCATTACATGAACGTTGAATGAGGCATTGACTCAGTTAACTGATTGTGCCTCAGTACTGACTGCACTCAAGAGTGCATCGCAAGTCTGAACTCAGGTGCTTCACTGTACTGCTGGCGTTAGCCAGCTACGTTCAGCCTCAAGCCAGCGCGGTGAAGCCTGAACCCATACGGGCGAGCAGTACTAAAATTTAATCCCAAAGCTAGCTAGAAAGATGAAGGGATTATGCAGATAGGTGAACTACCACTGGTGAAACATAAGTTTTTCATCGGGACGCAAGGTCATCCAGAATTCACATCGCGTCCGCTCAAACCAAACCCGTTGTTTGATGGCTTCAGTAAAGCGTGTATCAACTAGCTAGAAATAGACTTAGTTAGTTAGCGCTGCGCTAAACACACGTTATCACTCCAAATATCACTAATTATATCGTTAGCATGCGCTAAACCTGTCGGCTAGCGTATGCGTTGCGAGTGAAAATACACTAACAGATGTACAGCCAGCTAGCCTGATTATCTTAGGATATAAGTTATATCGCTTAGAAATATTAAGATAATGGTGATATTATCCTAGAATATCAATATCTTTTTATACGTAGTGGCGTTCTTTGGTTGCGGTGAGTAATGATTTTGAGCGAGGAGATAGATGCGGTGGACTTGAGTATTCTCGCGATCCTTCAGGATGATGCTCGAACGCCCTTCACCAGGATAGCACGACAGCTGGGTGTCTCGGACGCCACGATCCACCTGCGAGTCAAGAAGATGGAGGGCATAGGCCTTATCGAGAAGTATACCGTCATCATCAATGAGGAGAAGATGGGGAAGCCCGTGACCACCTACGTCCTGATCCGCGTCGACCCAGGCACCGTCGAGGACGTGTGCATGAAGCTTTTGGAGCTGGAAGAGGTTTACGAGATTTGTGAGATCCACGAACGGTACGATATCCTCGTTAAGATCCGGGGCGACAGCCTCGACGAGGTCCGGGACATCCTGATTCAGAAGCTCCGTTCGATCCCCGACGTGGTAGGCAGTGAGGCCTACACGGTCTACAAGACCTGGAAACGAGACACAGGGATAGAAATCACTAAAATCTAACTTCCCTTTTTTTAGATATATACTTGCTTCTAAGGCTTATCACCTAATCTTTCTAGGGATAAAGCTTAAATAGTTAAGATAATCTAGAATGCAATCCCTTGATTGGAGGGGGAGAAACTTGGCTAGGAAGAAGAAGGGTGGAA
>JAOZHB010000076.1 GCA_026015035.1 Candidatus Bathyarchaeota archaeon
CTACAGCTCGAAAGCTAGCTAGCTCTTAAACCTTGACCAGTCCTTACTGGTCTTTAAAAAACTTGAAGGCTTCTCTTCGGTCAGAATCCATTCCTCACACCAAGTTCACGTAATTACGAGTTAAGAGTTTCGGTTTCCCTCTGCATAATAACATAGCTAACAGATCAACCTCGTGAGAAGATGCATAAACCTCTTGTTGATCTGGAACGAACAGCGTTTTTGAAAGCAACTGGGCAGAGTAGATTTACTATACAGCAAACAGAGGTTGTTACGAACGCAATTGTTGTGAAGAAAAACTTATATTCTGAACAATTCTATGACAGAGCCAGGAGTCAGGATCCTTCTTGCCTTTAGAAGATTATCTGATGCCACATGAGAACATTCGCTATCAAAGCGATTTTGATGTACTCTTCGCGGGCAAACAGTATATGGTCATTTTAACGGATATACGCTTAGTTCTGTACTCACGCAGAGGACTGGTTTTTAAAAGTGATGACATTGTAACCGAGGCGATTAGAGACATTCAAGGGATAAAATACAAGGAAAGAGGTACCTTCTTCAAGACGTCCTACCTTGAAGTGTTAAGTCATTCTAAGATCATTCTCGAAGGAAAACAAGCATCCATAAAAACCCTTTACCAGCGACTCCTACCTTTCCTATCACCAGAGTTGAGAGTAACCCAAAGTTATCAGGTGGCACCGCAGTCAACTGACATCCCTCCGATGTCTCAAACGGTTTCAAGTCCTTTTCACTACTGTCCTGACTGTGGGATCGAACTCTCTGCTAATGAAAAGTTTTGTCATAATTGTGGACAGTCGATAGGTTAATCTACCATGGAACGACGACAATTCCAAGGCTACAACTGTGATCTAATAGCCTTGCAGGAAGATATTGAAATCTTTTTTGCGGGTAAAGGTTTTCGGGTCACGAATTTTCATAAAGGCACAATTTACTTAACGCAAATACATAAAAACGAATTAGGTGCCCAGAGTATCTTCATAAAAATAGTTGGCGTCCCCACTCGTTTCGAAGTCTCCATAGGGATGGGTGAAACTATCAAGAATATTAACCATGTGCCCTCATCATTCGAAGGTATACCGTTTTCCGTTAAACTCATTTTGGGGGAACTGCGATTAGAAAGTGATTTTTGGAATTTTTTTTCAACCCAAGCCCAGTTAAACAGAAACACCTTCGAATTGAAAAAAAGAACCAGTTCACGGTCGCAGCCACTTCTAAGAGAACGAGAGATCATAAGAGAAATTGAAATTGTGTATTGTAACTATTGTGGCACGAAAAACGTGGCTCGAAGAACGTCCTGTCTTCAATGTGGGGGCAGCTTACGCTAAGAAGTGTACTGCAATCCCTTCTTAACCTTTAGGATATACAAGGGACTCCGTAATCGTATCTCACCGATGTTCTAAACCCCTGACCTTACTATGAAAGTTAGCTAGCTCTGAAACGTTTTAATTGGGGCTTCCACTCTTTTAACGAGGTGTTTAATCTTTGGGAAAAGCGGTTGTCTCAATCGTCAAGGTTGAAGAAGTGTCTGACGCTGTAGAGAAGGCTGTGGAGCTGACGGGAGGCCTTGATGTTAAAGAAGGCGATGTAGTGGTGATAAAGCCGAACGCTAAAAACCCGACTGCTCCAGGTTATGGAATTGTAACCGATCCTAGAGTGGTGGAAGCCGTGGTTCGCCTCTCCTTACAGCGAGGTGCTAGGAAGGTGAAGATTGCTGAGGGCGCTGCCTATCCAAGCGGTGCTTACAATACCTTCGCTGCCTTCGAAGCCATCGGCATAACCGAGATCGCTAAACGGTGGGATGTAGAGCTGGTCGACCTCAACAGCTATGACAGCATCGACGTCGACGTTACAAGTGGCTTCGTCCTCGACTGGGTCAGAGTAGGCAAGAGCGTGATTGACGCTGATGTAGTTATAAATGTCCCCGTTCTCAAGACACATAAAGGCACCCTCCTATCCGCGTGTGTGAAGAACATCGGTGTAGGCTGCGCGACGAGGGAAGAGAAGAAGAGACTCCATCGCCTCGGCATCGATGAGAGCTTGGTCGATGTTTATTCCGTGGTACCAACCCAGTATCATCTAGTGGACGGGATTGTCGCATTGGAAGGAGACGGCCCTAATCTTCCACCAGGAAAGTCGAAGCCACTCGGCCTGTTAATCGCTGGAAAAGACGGTGTGGCGGTGGACGCAGTCTGTGCAAAAATAATGGGGTTCGACCCTCTTGATGTGAAGCACCTGCAACTTGCCAGACAACGAGGGTTGGGCGTTATGGATATGGAAGAGATAACGGTTAAAGGCGAGAAACTGGAAGACGTCGTAACCACGTTTAAGCGACCGTCCACATTTAGGTCTTTAAACTCCCTACGAAGTCAGTAAACTATGTTTTTTTAGCCAACGGCGTAACGTACAAAGGGGGGGACTTTCCACACCTTATTACGATAAGGCTGCTAACGTCAATCCTGAAGGGCGTCAGAATATTTATGGTCAAACTATCTACTTCTCTTGAAGATATAAAGACGGATCTGAATTTACTAGCTCGAAGAGAATGTTTGTGGAAATCCTTTTTACGCATACCTTAAGACTCGCGGCGTGATTTGAACCCATGGCTAGTATAGATATTTCCTGCAGATGACACTTTTTTCTATTTTAAATATAAGTGTGTAGAATATAAATCCAAAAAAGAAAGTTAGCTGTCCAATTTTGCAGGTGGAGAGATGTGTCGAATAAAATTATCGATGCTCCATTAACGCCAAAAAAGGTTCAGAGTGTATACGATTTCCTGAGTTCATTTTATGATTACTTAACTCGGTACGAGAGTCTTTCAAAGGAACGAGGTGTGGACGTAGCCGATATACGACTTGGCGACAAGGTCTTTGAAGCAGGCTTTGGGACGGGACAGATTGTAATAGCATCAGCGGTGAGTGTTGGAATGTATGGACATGTGTACGGCATCGACGTCTCTTCTAAGATGTTGGAGAAGACCCGAGAGAGGGTTAAAAAGCATGAGTTGACAAAACGTGTCGATCTCCAGCTTGGTGATGCACGAAAATTACCTTATACACCGGGGGTTTTTGACGTGGTATTTACCAGTTACCTGCTCGATTTGATTGACACTCCTGAGATTTCTTGTGTTCTTAAAGAATTTAAAAGGGTGTTAAAACCTGGAGGACGTTTAGTTGTAGTCAATATGAGTAAGGGTGATAGTAGGTATTCAACCATGAAACTCTACGAATGGTTATATAGTCGATGTCCTTCGTTATTCGGTGGATGCAGACCCGTTGTAATCGAACCTTTCTTGAAAGCCCTCGGGTTCCAGTATGTGAAGAGAGAGTGTATCCTGGCCGGTCACGTCATTCCATCAGAAATCGTTTGGGGAGACAAGCCAAAATAATTTCTCCCCGCTTAATTGTTGCATACACTTGAACTAAGCTAGCTACTGGGTTAACCCAGTTAGTTCTAAAACATCCATTACATCTTCGTCCTTTAAGTCATACCATACTTTGTATGCTTCAGCTACAGCGAAGACGGGTCCTGATCTGATGTTTAGGCAAACGACCTTATCCGCATAGGACCTTATGAGGCTGATCGCACTGATGGGGGCTGTTGGAACAGCGACTATTATCTCATTCACATCCATTGGCTCTAGCGTTTTTAAGGTGGTTAACATCGAAAAACCTGATGCTAATCCATCATCAACGATGATTGCCGTTTTATCCTTAAGATCTGGAAAGGGCTTATCACCCCTAAACTTCTTTAACCTTCTTCTGATAACTTCTTTTTCTTTTACTACACAGCGATCTATATCCTCCCTATTTAATCCAAGGGACGCAATGAGAGGCTCATTAAGGAACATGGTTCCGTCCCACGATACAGCCCCAAAACCGACTTCTCTATTCCATGGGACGTGCAGCTTTCTGGTGATGACGAGGTTCAAAGAAGTCTTCAGTTTCTTGGAAACTGAGAATGCTACCGGTACACCTCCTGCAGGAATAGCAAGGACATAAGTATCTTTCTTACCTCTATATTCCTTAAGTTTTCCAGCTAGTAACTCACCAGCATGGAAGCGATCATCGAATATGTGAATCCTATTCCTAAAGTTAGATTCCTCTAAGATTTCAGCCATGTCTTATCTAACTTAATAAACGCCCATGCTTTTAAAAGTACATTTGTCCCTCAACGAAGCTGGAACTAACTCTTATTTCTAGGGTGCAGAGCTAGCTAGCCGTGACTATTCTGACTTTTTCGGCTCTTTTAGGAAGGCTATAAAGATAATGGTTCCTACGGTGTCCAATATAAAGCTCGTTTGGAATGGTAGGTTTGGTGAGATGTTATCATACATGTATCCCCCCACCCAGGACGCGGGTGTGCTTGCGATTGCTGTAATGGACCCCATCATTCCCATGATTTTTCCTCGACTCTTAGGTGGTGTGACATCGGCGACTAATGCCTGCCATACTGGTCCCCCCATCGCGCCCCATACAAGTCCCCCGAATCCCCGAGCCACCCCTCCAACGACCCTTACTCCGCACATTTGCCAGAAATTCGTAGCAAAGGTGAAGCCAAGTGTCGAGAGGGGTGATAGGATTCTCGAGATAATTATGCAGGGTTTCCTACCAATTCGGTCTGTGAGCATACCGGTCGGTATTGTAAGCGCCGTCGAAATCAGGCTTACAACTGCGCCGATGACCCCCCACTCTGTCTTTGAAAGGCCAACAATCTCAACAGAGTAGACTACCATGAATGAAAAGACGCTTCTCATCGCAAAGCCACTTAAGGACGAAACTAATATCAAGATCCAAACGCTTCGTGGGATTGTCCCCAACTGTTCAACGAGTCTGTCCTTTAATGAAAACTGTTGTGCTTTCACATTTTCTGGCTTGATAACCGTTGTTTCTAAGGTTTCAGTAATAAACTTCCATCTCAGGAAGGCTGATAAAATTGAGACGATTAACGATGCTATAAGACAAAGCTGCACGCCTTGAATGATGCCATAGTAGTCCATGAGGATGCCACCTAACAGACTTGTAACAATCATTGGCATCCATGTCACCATTCGATAGGTTGCATATCCGGCACCACGACTTTTCGGTGGAAGTGATTCCGCGATTAACGCGTTAATTGCAGGCATTCCGAGCATCGCTGCAGAGTTAAGGATCATGCCTGGTGCCAGGTGCGTCCAGTGGGTTGAGAATAGGAATATGATGGGTGACGCAATTCTGAAGAACGAGCTGTATACAATGATACGTCGTCTACCAATCCTGTCGGCGAGAATGCCACCGGTGAGTTGGAAGATGATCTGACCAAGGGTCTCAAGCATCAGCAGTATTCCAAGAAGCTCCTTGGTTGCACCGAGCTCTAAGATGAAGAGGCTTCGGTAGGGAAACCAGAGAAAAGCTGTAAACATGAATGGGGTCTGCGAAATCGTTAAGATTAGGACATTCCTGTTGCTGAAGACCTCGCGAATTGCGCTGAGCAACGACATACTATGCACTACCGAAGTTAAAAGAGCTAATCTTATTGAAATGGAACCACTATTTATTGCTTCTTAAGGAAACATGAATTCGCAGCGAAGCATGGAGATGTCATTGGACTATCCTAGACGTTTAGGGCTAGCTAGCTAAAGTTATGTGCTTAGTTGTATTGTTGATAAGAACTGTTGACAGGGGTATCTTTACGTTTAGAAAAAAAGTAAATATTGGATACTCGTACCATTAACATTGTAATAGCCAGTTAAGGAGAGGTTGTTTTTGCCGATTAAGTATTTTAAGGCTCCGGACGTTAAACGACTTGTTGATGATCTTGTAGTGCGTTTAGGCTTTTTCCATGTGGTTCCTCAATCTGTGTATTGTTTCAGAAGCACCGGATCTAAATCGCGACGTATTATTGCTCGAATTCATGGCTTGGGAAGAATCTGGCAGGATGCGCTTCATCTTCCACCTGGATACGTCATCGAAGTCATCGCTGAACGATATGATAAGCTATCCGAGGCGGAGAAAGAGAAGACGATGATCCACGAGCTACTCCACATCCCTAAGGGCTTTTCAGGGGGATTTCGACCTCATAAAGGCTACGTTGATCAAGTAACCGTGGAACGCTTGTATCAAATACTTCATACACAACGAAACAACATCTAGTCAGCTAAAACGTAACACCATATTCCTTCTCAATCAACTCGTGGACTTCGGGTATAAAGAAGGAGATTGTGTATCTTCCGTCCTACCCCATGACACTATCCCCTACATTGAAAGCCTCCGTCGAAATAGCAAAGCTAGTTACCTGGAGCTTCGTGGTCATCTGAGCCTTATAGGTATCTCACACGGCTTGGGGGTCTCTCCCTTGGGTCGGTGACAACGTCGACAATGGCTGGTTTACCCGCGTCGAAGGCTTCCTTCAACGCATCAATCACCTCCCCCGGCCTTTCAACCCGCACCCCATAACAGCCAAAGGCCTCGGCGATCTTCGCGTAGTTAAGTTCCTCGAAGGGGAATGCTTCGCTTCCAAGTACCGAGTTGTTGTTGACTAGTGCTACGTATGGCACGTGCTGATCGTTATACCGTCGTGCTGTCTCAAATTCGGCGATGTTGTAGCCCATACCGCCGTCCCCTATCACGTTTAAGACCCTCTGATCCTCTTCAGCACCAAAGGAGGCGCCCATAGCCAAGGCGAGACTGGAGCCCAAGGTTCCTCCTACGGGTAGGAAGGTCACCCCGACCCCCTTCAGCTTCAGGAAGCGAAGGGCCCAACCAAGGTTTCGGCCCGTGTCGCTGACATATATGTCCCTCGAAGTCAACACTTTCGAAATTTCCTTCATCAGTCGCTGGGGTTTGACGGGGATGGCGTCGGAGTTCAGGGCTTCTACTGCGTTTTCATAGGCCTTGATGGCTTCAGCGATCTCTTGCAGGCGTGGATCCTTGGGCCTTGGCTTGGTTATCATCGTCTCGAGGGTGGCCACTAGTTCCTGCAGCGTCACCTTGGCGTCGCCGACGAGGGGGACGTCCGCCCTATAGTTTCGGCCTATGGCCACAGGATCTATATTCAAGTGAATGATAGTCGATGCTCCGGGCACGGGGGACGTAAATTCCTCTGTCTGGAAACGACCTGCTCTAGTCGCGACGAAGAAGACAAGATCCGCTTCGCGTACGACGTCGTTGGCAACGCTTCGCCCATACACACCCATCACGCCAGCGTAGAGTGGGTGATCCTCTGGGAAACAGCCTTTTCCATTGGGGTTCGTGACAACGGGGATCGTCACTGACTCCGCTAGCTCCTTCACCTCATCGTAGGCCTCGGAGAGGTGAACCCCAGAGCCACACACGATGACCGGGTTCTCAGCGTTGACCAGAAGCTTCGCCGCTTCCGCTACTCGCTTCGACTCAGCCCGAGGTCTGAAGGGGGGCACCCTGAAGAACGTCGGGTCCCCATAGATTGTCGGCATCTCAGCTGTGGCGGTGGCCATGTCAACGGGCATGTTGACGTGGGTCGGACCTGGACAACCACTGACCGCCACTTGAATAGCGGTCCGCATGTACCCTGCTAGCATGCTGACATCTGCGACGTCTACGTTGAACTTACAGGTCTGCTCGAAGTATTTCATTTCGTAGCATTCCTGATATGACCATTGATCTCTCTTACGTATCGGGTAGGAGCCAGTTAAAGCTACTACGGGGCTGTGTGCATACATCGGTTCATACAGCATTGAGGCAAGGATTGCCGCTGCTGTACCATGCTGGCCGTAACAGACCGTCGGCTTTTTCGTGACCCTTGCATAGCCGTCGGCCATGTTGGTCGCTGACTTCTCGTTTCTGCATAGGATTGTTTTCACGCCTTCATTTTCAATCTGAGAATAGATCCTCATGCCTCCCATCATGTAAAAGAAGTAGTCGACACCGCACTCACTCATGGCTTTCGCAACTGCTTCGGCGCCTGTCAAGTTCACAGTCTGAATATTCTTCACTTTTTTCCCCTCGCATACTCTCATGTTCTCAATATGTATCTCTTTTTTTCGCATTTAGCCTTTTAGGATAAGCGACGGTTTACATGAAGAGCTGAAGGACCTTTTAAGCTGAGAATTACTGTTACAGGCGGAATAGAGTAAAGAGGGGGATTTAGGGGGAAGCACTCGCAGCTAACGTAGGTTTTTTTATACCTTCGCTGCTTTACTCGAAGTTTTGCTTTCTTTATTCCTGAAAAACTTGCTAGTGTCCCTCTCTGTCACATAGTTTTAGCGCGCGCTAAGAAAGCCACGGGTTTCGTGCAGCTATTTTGCAACGTTTATGTGAATGCTTCTCTCTGTGTTTGTGAGAAATATCCTGAAGTTAAACAGTCAGTATATTTTCTGTTGATTAAGTCAGTTACTCTTTTAATGGTACGGAAAAAGGTGGTATCGATGAAATAACGGACGGTTCGATAAAAAAAGTGGAGGGGAGGATGTGTTACTTCCTCAACGACTCCATGGCTTTGTCCACGTCTTGTAGCCCGAGCTTCTTAAGCTCCTCCGTGGTCGGTATGCCTCGCTCGTCCCATCCCATGCCTGTGTAGGCGTTTGCTCGTTCTTTCATTAGCTCTTCTCTGTTGGGTGCGCTTCCCTTGTAGGGGCCACTGGGGAGCGGCTCATACCATCTCGGGGGGTTGTCGTCGTCGATGAGTGGATCCCAGACTACGTCAGGTCCTCCGAGGAGGAGGACGGCTCTTTGAATCTGGATGATTCGTCGACCATTGACGTCCATCCACTCCTCTTGAGTCATATCCCACCCGGTCACAGCCTTATAGAAGTCCCAGATAAGGACTCTTCCTCCTCGTCCCATACTAATGGTGCATACCACGATAGAGTCGGTCAATGCAGATCCCGCTTCTGACATGGGTGGACGTGGGATTGACGTGTGGTCTCCGCCTTGGACGGATAGGGCGTAGCCAAGGTAGGGGAAGTGGTGGCCCGTCCTTATCCCGTGCGCACCTACCTCGTTCCCCTTGAAGTGTATGGCATACTTTGTGACGTCGACGCCTTTCATCTCGGATATCTTCACCGCGGCCCGATATGTTCCCTCAGCGAGGATGTCGCCTATTGCCTTCCTTTCAGCGATTAGCTTGGCCAGCTTGCCCATGGCTAGGGCGTCTCCCCACTTCGGTTCGATCCCGTTGAAGTCCTCTTTCGTTAGTATTCCACGCTGGTACAGCTCAGCGGCGAAGGCCATGGTATTAGGGCCATTAATGCCACTGTGACCTAAGTCGTCTATTACTGCAGCCATGTAAACGACGCCGTCTGGGTCATAGATCCCGAGGTTGGGGCCACAGTACGCCTCCAACTCGTAGTCGGGGTTGTCGGTGATCGCACCCTTAAAGGGACCGCTCTTGACCGCAGCGAGTTTTAAACAGTTTCTGGCACAGCCGAAGTCAGCCCAATACCGCTTCACCCAGTTCCTCGTCTCTAAATTGATTGCGCCGATGCTCTTCTCGTTGTGCCACTCCTCCTGCCAGTTTCGGACAGGTTCTGACGAAGCTTGTGCCCCAGTCGTGTAGCCGCCTGCTCCTGTACCCCAGAAACTTCGTTGCGGATCAGAGAAGCATCCTTCATAGTACTTCTCTTGAAGAGCAGACACCTCCTTAGAGTCTGCTACCTCGGGAAGCGGACCAGTCGCCTTCGCAACTAAGGCTTTGAGGTTCTTCGAACCCATGACCGCGCCGTACCCGCCATACCCACATGCGTGGCTCCACTTGCCCATCACAGCGGCGTTTCGAACCTGATTCTCTCCCGCTGGACCGATGTAGAGCATACCAGGCTCCTTCCATAGACCGAAGGCAGGGTCCCGCTCCTTCATGAGGTCTCGGACTTCCTTGTTGATTGCTTGAGTGGTCTCCTTGCCGTCCATTCCCCAATACTTCGTTGCGTCTCGGATTTCCACCCGTCCATCCGTTACCAAGATGTAGACTGGTGACTTGGCTTTCCCCTTCACGATGATGCCGTCGAAGCCAGCGCACTTCAACTCCATGGGATACTCTCCAGAGGTTGTTGAGCCAACAATGCCGTTGGTCAAAGGTGACTTGCCAGTGACACAGATCCTCGCGCCAGCCATGTATCCAGTTAGTGGGCCTACAAGGGCCACGAGTAGGTTTTCAGGGCCGAGAGAATCGACGCTTCTCCACTTACTGCCGAGTCGGTCCCAGAGTATCTTCGTTGCTAACCCTCTACCCCCTACATATTGCTGGAGTACCTCTTCTTCCATGGAGATCTCTGTGACCTCGCCCGTTGTGAGGTCAACTTCAGCTATTTTATTATTGTATCCGTAGACCATTTAGATGAACTCCTCTCCTTTCTCTCCAAAGAGGTTCACGACGAGGTTAGCTGTAATCTCCTCTGGCCTCTTGGCGTACAGATCGAAGTTCAACGATGGCGTTCTACCGCCCTTGAAGAGGGCAAAGTGGCCAGCCCGCGTACAGATCTTCGCGCACTCCGGGTCTCCGTCGCATAGGTCGCAGATGACGATGTACTTCCGGTTCGGGTGGAGGTGGGGAATCGCTCCCGGACAGGCCTTTATGCATAGGCCGCAAGCCGTACATTTCTCGTTGTCTACTTTGACGGCGCCGGTTTCCTCGTGGACTGAAAGGGCGTCAACTGGACACGACTCAACGCACGGATAATTGCTGCATTGGGCGCAGAGGTGAGGTACCTCAGCACCTGGAACGAGCATAAAGACGCGTACTCTTGAGGCTTCAGGCCAGATCCGTCCCTCGTGTTTGGTGGAGCATGCGATCTCGCAGAGTCTGCAGCCAGAACACTTGATGTAGTCCCTGACTACCCAAGGCTTCGGTGGTGGTCTTGGTCTCATACCCAAATTTTATTCCTCTAATTCATCATTTTTTGTTATATGACTTGATGGAAGCAGATACATAAGGCTTATGTCTCGTCGTCATCGGCGTTTATCCACCTGCAATCTAGCTTAACGATTAGCTGGCTAGCTGTGTTTATGTAACAAGAAAAAACTCTCTTTATGACGAGATATTCTCAATTTTATTTCTGGGAATGAACTTGAATCAAGCTTGGTTAAGCCTAAAAACTCTTTAGAATATCCCGTTGAAAAGTTGAAACCTTCGAATAAACTACGAATAACGTACTGTTAATGTCTTCAAGTCTTAAAAGCGGGTAGCTAGCGTCGAAAGAAAAACTCCTTTGTTCTTTGCAAGGTAACTCCGCTCATTTTAGTTAGCTTATGGCTTTAAGGTCCTCTGGATCTCGTTGATGAGGACGTTGTGGATTGAATCACGATTTTCCCTTGTTACTTCATAGATGTTCACGTCTTTCATGGCTTTAATGTGTTTTATAATGGGATGCTTCATCTTCCAGTGGAGGATTCCTAGAACGGGTTTGTCGCTTTTAAGGGCCTGTAAGACCGCGAGCTGAAAGTCCCTTCCCTGAAGCTCCATGGGTCCCACCTCATCGATCACGATGTAGTCCGCCTCCGTCTCAGCTATATTAAGGGCGCTGACGCCGATTCTGGAGAGGTCGTCGAGGTTAACCCGGTACTTCCCCATTCTTGGCCCGCTACGCTGAAGAACGTGGGAAAGGATACCTCTATTTCCCGTTAAGATGTCGATGACTTCAAACCCCAGACGCCTCCCCCCACTCCGTATCTCGGGACAATAGATGCCTCCAGCCCTAAAACCCGCTTCCTCAAGACTCGCCATAACCCTCTTGACCACTGTAGTCTTCCCTATTCCCGATGGTCCTGTTATGAAAACACTCAAAGCCCCACAACCAATAAACCCTTAAAGTATACAACGAAGGAAGTAGTAAAAAGGAGTTCTCCACGACAGTTGACTCTGATTGCTGGAATCGACGATGCGGGTCGCGGCCCTGTCATCGGCCCCTTGGTTGTAGCGGGGGTTCTCGTTCACGATTATCAAATACCCCGTTTAAAGGCTTTAGGCGTTAAGGATTCGAAGGTTCTTTCGCCTCGTCGAAGGAGATGTCTTTCCAAAAAGATCAAAGACTTGGTTGTCAGTTACACGATTGTGGAATTAAGTCCGAAGGAAATTGACGAAGTAGTTTTCAGGGGAAAGAGACTGAGGAAACTGAATTGGCTTGAGGCAAAGGCGATGGCTGAAGTGATTCACCGCCTCCACCCCGACGTGGCATACGTGGATGCGTCAGATGTTCTTGAGAGGCGTTTCAGCGAGCAAATTCGTGAGATGCTCTCCTTTGACGTTGAGGTGGTCTCAGAACATCACGCGGACGTTAAGTATCCCGTGGTCTCCGCTGCTTCCATAATAGCCAAGACGCATCGAGATCACATTATTTCGGATTTAAATGAAGTGTACGGGGAGTTCGGCAGCGGGTACAGTAGCGACCCTCGGACACGACGTTTTATATTGGAGTGGTTCAGGACTCGTGGAAACGAGGATTTACCCGATTTCGTGAGAAAGTCCTGGAAAACCATAGGAAAACTCAAGGCAGAGGCGGGACAGACTCAAACAGTCTTGGACGAAGGCTAGACCGACGTATCTACGGCTGATACTTCGACAATGCCATTACATGAGCGCGGTCATAGGGGTTCAGGGAAACCGTCTTTTCAACCTTGAAACCCCGTCTCTTTAAAACCGCTATCTCCTTCTCAAATACCTGCGTTAAATCTCCTGTTGATTTAATGCTTCTCCCCTTAATCGCCAGCAGTGTGAACCCCCCCTTCTTGAGGAACATTTGCGCGTTATCTGCTACAATCTTGGCCTGTTCTCGCTGAGCTACATCACAGTACACGCCATCCACCACCTCCATTAAGAAACGATATTGTCCGGGTCGACGGGCGTCAGAAAGAATGGGGTAAACATTACGTCGAAGGGCCGAGACATTAGTAATGAGTTCTCGAAGGGAGCGAGGGGAAAACTCCACGGCGTAGACGCCGCCCTCCGCTCCCACTATGTCGGAGATGTGACTCACCGTTGTGCCTGACGCTGCACCAAGATAGAGCAGTTTACTCCCTGATCTAATTGGCAATCGAGGGAGATTCCGTAAGATGGCCGCAGCGAGCTTGCTTTTATGGGGGTTCCAGAGACGGTATTCGCCGTCTCTAACCTTCACAAGACGCTCCCCGTACACGCTCTTTCCCGGAGCAAGGTTGAAGGTTGCAAGGCTTGACCTCCCATCTTCAAGGATTACTTGAAAGACCCCTTCAAAGTCTTTGTAGTCTTTGACGTTTAGGCTCATCGTCCCCGCTCCCTTCCCCTTCTACGACTCCTCTTCGGCGGTTCCGCATATTTTTCCTTGATCTCGTCAACCCGCTTCTCAAAGTCCTCCACTAACTCGTTCCCTTGGTACTCTCCCCGATACACGTCGAGTCGGGCAGCGATAGCTAATTTTCCGGCGAGCACTCGAGCGATTTTACCCCTCTGCCACCTTGGAGCTTGGTGGACGGCCTTGTGTTGAAAGATTAGACCGTGTTTCGGTGGCTTGGTACCTGTCCGGAAAGAGCGGAACAATGCTTTTTCCGCTCCCAACACTTGGATTTTACTCGCGGACTTTTTAGCCAAATTTTCCATTCCCCCAACGAACGCTATTAACCGAGCGCCCAGAGTTGACCCGACAAGACCTCGAATGTTCGGAGCGATCTCCTCCATAATCTTGTCAACGTATTCGTCCAAGCCGTTTCTACGCTGGTGGAGCTGGAGCAGGGTAGTTGCGAGCTGTTGGATCTCACTCAAGTCCTCCCCTTCGATTTCTGCCCCCATAGATGTTAAGGCGGTATCCGCAATGGCTTCAGCCCGTTCAGACGTCAAGCCTTCCTCGACGAGTCGCCCCTCTGTGAAGCGTTCTTTTTCTTTGAGGGATCCTATGAGCTTCATGTAAACCTCGTTTCCTTCTACAAGGCTTCCCAGCTCCGGGAAGTAGAGGCCATACCACTCCTTCATCCGATTGGAAAAGAGGTTAAAGGTTTTGTCCAGATCGTCCACCGTCAGAATGACTTGAGAGAGCAGGAGGTCCCTTCGCCCAGATTCACGGCGAACCCCTGCTCTCGCCATCGCACTGGACACATCATGGAATCCACTGTAATACTCATTTATTGATTGGACCCATTTGTTCTCCACAGCGACTCTGGCGGGATCGCTGCGGAAGAACTCGCCGGCGAGGCTAGGCTTTTCAACAGAGACCTCTAACCCCCACTTTTCCTTCACTGCCCGAGCCAAGTGCTCATACTCAAACACCAGTTCAGTGACGCCTCTTTCCCTCAGTTTCAGAATGAGTTCCGTCAGTTCTTCAGGAACCCCTCCCTTCGTAAGACTCATGAGGGCTTCCACGGCCCGTCCCGCTGGCTTAGGAAACAGGACGGATTCCACAACCATGTTTTCCCTGTCAAACGCTAGAAAACCGACGACGCATTCCACGATCGAGACCTTCATTTCGCTTCCACCCGTTATCTATATTTAAATTCATAGGACACCTTTATTTCTACTCGTCTGTATGATACGCCTTACCTGAAGGAACGCACTGAGGGGAGGACTATGCAACCAAACGTAGCCATAGACATAGCAGGATTACATCTGAGGAACCCAACCATGTTGGCCGCGGGAGTCCTCGGCTTATCAGGAGCAACCCTCCGAAGCGCTTGGGACGCCGGGGCAGGCGCCGTGGTAACCAAGTCCTTGGGATTGAACCCGCGAGAAGGCTATTCAAATCCGACATTGGTCGATGTGGACTGTGGCTTCTTAAACGCCATGGGCCTACCGAATCCCGGGGTCAGGGAATTCGTCGATGAGGTGAAAGAAGCGAGGAAGGGGGGCGAGATGCTCTTGGTAGCGAGTGTTTTCGGAGAGTTTCCCAGGGACTTCGCTGAAGCCGCGAGTGTTATGGAGGCCGCGGGGGTGGACGGTATCGAGTTAAATGTTTCCTGCCCCCACGTCAAGGCCGCGGGTATGGAGATCGGTCAGGACCCCGCTATCCTTGAAAACGTCGTTACGGCGGTCAAGGACGCTGTTCAAATACCCGTCTTCACCAAGCTGACGCCAAACACCTCCCACATACGAGATTTAGCGAGAATCGTTGAACGGGCTGGAGGCGATGGAATTGTAGCCGTGAATACTCTCCGAGCCATGGCCATCGAGGTGGAGACGGGACGACCCATCCTCGGGAACAAGATTGGGGGGCTATCGGGGCCCGCCCTGAAGCCCGTCGCCCTCCGCTGCGTCTACGAGATCGCTCAGACCGTGGACATACCGGTTATTGGCTGCGGCGGGGTTGTGGGCTGGAGGGACGCCATTGAGTACTTACTCGCAGGGGCAAGAGCCGTCCAGATTGGGTCAGCCATCGCTTACAAGGATTTAACCGTATTTGACGAGATCGTGACTGGTGTCAGAGACTACCTTCAGAGAAAGGAGTACAGTGAGGTGGAGGATATCGTTGGTTTATCCCAGAAGTATTGATCCCCGACGAATTGTGCGAATAAAAGACAATCAGTTTGAGTCCTCAAACGTCCGAACCCTCTTATTTGAAGATGCCTTGTGTAGAAAGGCGAGGCCAGGACAATACCTGATGACCTGGGTTCCTGGCGTTGACGAGGTTCCGCTGAGCCTCTCAACCATCAACCATGAAGGCCTGTCCGCTGTAACGATTAAAGCGGTTGGGAAGGGCACTGAGGCCCTGTGTGAAATGGGGTTAGGAGACTATCTTGGCGTCAGAGGACCGTACGGCAATTGGTTTAACCTTGTTACCGGAAGGGTCGCGATCGTCGGGGGAGGAACCGGCTTAGCCCCCCTTCTGCCCTTGGCGAAAGTGTTAGTTGAACGGTGTAGTGAGGTATCCTTCATCGCGGGTGGAGCAACTAAGGAGGACGTTCTCTTCCTCACCGAGATTCAGACATTGTTGAACAAACAAAGGCATAACGTCATTGTAACGACGGAGGATGGAAGTTATGGACGGGGGGGCACTGCTACAGACGCGTTTCAAGACCTACTTGGAGACGATGAGGATTTCGACATGATCTATTCTTGTGGACCAGAACCCATGATGAGAAAGGTCTTTGACCTTGCAGAGAGCCACGGTCTTCAACTGCAGGTCTGTATGGAGCGGATTGTCCATTGCTCCCTAGGCTTGTGTGGCAGCTGCGTCATCGGTAGGTTCAGAGTGTGCAAAGATGGCTTGATTCTTTCCTCTGAACAGTTAAGAGAAGTGGCAGACGAGTTCGGAGTGTTTAAGAGAGGCTTAGACGGGAGAAAAACATATTTTTAAGCAGTCCTGATAGTAATTTATTTATCTCAGGATAGCGAATATCTTATTTAGAAATGGCTAACGACGATTTATCGACGAATCCGCGAATCAAGCATTGGTTAACAGGTCGCCCTATCTCAACGCAACGGATTTATCGTAAAGCTTTTCGGGACTATAGCACCTTTAGAGGTTTGACTGCGGACGAGTTGTTGGATGAGAAATGGGCTGATATGCAGGAGCAACCGAAGGATCAGGGATTCGTCGAAGAACAGATTAAACACTTCTATCAGTTTTTAAAGACCGACTACATAACGCGAAGCAAGAAGAAGGGGCTTTCACCGAAGACCGCGTTAACGCGAGTTGCCGCTATCGCGGATTTTTATCGACGACACAACGAGCCTCTCAACATCAAACTAACCCAAACGTTTAAGGAAGCCCTTGCGGGACGACCCGTCAACGAAACCGAGAAGATGAGTGCGGAACAGATTGAGAGTCTTACGTATTATGCGCCGTCGCTTCGTGATAAAGCGTTCATCTGGGTTCAGTATCAAAGTGGAAGCGACGTCTCAACCGTGTGTAACTTAACATGGGGGCATGTAGCACGAGAGATCGCGAGTCCACCACATGGAGCAGTGATGCTGAAAGGAATCATCCGAAAGAAAGATCCATCTAAGACTTATGTCACCTTCATTTACAAAACCGCGATAAAGCATCTCAAAGAATATTTAACGGAGCGATGGGGACGCAGTTACCACAGCGTATTGGAATACGATTCGCCTCTCTTCATGGGGGAAGGTAAATGGATAAATCGGAAGATCTCGCCAAAGACTATGCAATCGGTCATGAAAGATATTGCTGCGAAATCGAGTTTTCTTCCGAAAGGACAGCTTGCACAAGCGGATGTGAATCCTTTACGACCGCATGCGTTACGGGCGTCGTTTAGTGATCGAATGGCGAAAGCTGGCGCCAACAAGGTGTTAGTGGATTACTTAATGGGGCATAAACTGAGTTATGATACGGCGTATTTTGGTGGTGAAGAGGGATTACGAGAAGCGTATGTGACGTATGCGAAACAAGTGTTAGAGCCTCAGAGAGTAAAAGGTACAGACGAGTTAGAGTCTGAGTTTCATCAACTCATTGAAGTGCAAGCCAAACACATTCAGCGACTCACGAAAGAAAATGAGATGCTTAAAGCACGAGATGACAGACTCGAAGACGAACTCCGAGATGTCAAGCGACTCTTCTATGACATTATTGATCCAATGGTTTCTGATCCTAAAGTTAGACCTGTTTTCAGCAAGTTTCTTCTAGAAGCTATCGAGAAGACTGATTTAGCTCAACCTAAAGAAGGCTCGGGACATGTTGATTGGGCGAAAGCTCAAGTCGCTAGTAGAGTTGGGATAAGGGATCTTGATGCTATTGAAGTTGACATAAATATTTTCGACGGGAATACTGTTGTAATTAGGCGTTGGCGTTTCAAAGGAAGTAGTGAATGGAAGCCATATAATTAAAAATGTAAGTTTAAATGTTTTTTAGCTAGCTAGAATGTCTATTTTACGTTTCTTAAAGATGTTTAAAACGCGCAATCAGGGTGTGCTAGTAACTGTAAGTAATTGACTTATATTTAATAAAACATATAGTAAAACACGCACGCTATAACCTAATTCAATAACTCTTTCTTATTCAAAGCTGTGTTGTGATACGGTCTTCCATGATATCCCATTATTTCAAGAAAAAGTCTATCCAATAGGTTTCTGAGTTCAAGTAGTGCTTTGAAGCCATCACAATTTGGTGGAAATCTGCCTTGATGTACGATGATATTTCTTATTGTAGTGAAATCAAGTTCACTGGCGTTATAGGCAGTATTAAAAAAGGTGAGTGTTCTCCTAGTCTTGTTTCGTAGAGAAGTCCTGTTCTGTGGAGAATCCCAGCCATAATTTTTCCATCTACTGAAATACGATTCTAAACACTCTAAGGTTGTAGTTGTCAATAGATACTGTAATTCCATTGGTGAATAGATTTTTGAAGTGATAAAGAACTCTATAACATATGGAAGACCAAGACATACCTTATATTTCATATATTGTGGATATGTCATTTCTAAATATTGCCGAAACTCCGTAGTTCCACTATTCGATCCTCTAATAGATGTATCTATCAAAGGTGTACGGTTGGAAAATGGATAGGTTTTCAAAGGAAAAAGAGTAGTTTCAGATAGAATATCTCCGTTGTATATGTCTTCATACAATGAAGTTACATAATTTCCTGAGGCTAAAGAACAAAGAAACTGGACATCTCTCGATAATTCTCTCAGAGAATCAATATCTCTGAAATTGCCTTTAATTATGAGATTGCAAGTAGCTCTTACATCTCTACTCTCCTTAAGATAGTCTTCAATCTTCTTGTAATCTTGAAGATGTCTAAAAACAACTTCTCTGCTATCAAGAATTACTCGTAAAGTATCTCTAGTCCATTCTAAACCTTTTTTAGTCGTCTCCTTAGCCCAGAACAGAAGGTTTGAGAGACCGTTAAACAATTCAATTTCATTATCAGCCAGAAGTGGTTGATACCTTATTTTTACTGGATACATAATATTAAACTCTAGTCTCACACCTCCATCAATATGATATTTCCCAAAATATATTGTGTCAATGCTAATGGAATAGTCTGAATTAAAGGATTCACCTGAGAAATTACCAGAAATAGAAGGTAAATTGAGAAATTCTGCAGTAAAACTGCCTTCAGGAATGAACGTAAGCGTAGTTTTACCATTCTCTTGAAACATAAGAGTAAAAGTACCCGTAACTTCAGGAATGTTTGGATATTTTAGAATCCCTCTTCCTTTATAATTCCTCATGTATGGTAATCAAACTCCTTGTTCATTCTTCTAGTGTTGATACGTCTTCATAAACTATCTCTTTGATAATAGAATAATACAACCATTATCGAAATAATTGATGCGATATCTAAAGCAAATTCCAGATTAATTAAGTATAATAAAAGAAAAAAACCCCATAGAATTAATGATAGCACGCGCACGCTATTGCCAAACGTCTATTCTGACATAATCCCATATAAGCACCTTTGATGAAGTATCCCGAAGTTCCTTCTTTCATTATTTTAGCTGGAAATTTATAAATTCCTTGATCTGTCTTATGATTTT
>JAOZHB010000080.1 GCA_026015035.1 Candidatus Bathyarchaeota archaeon
GTGGGATTCCCCTGACGCCATCGTGGAAGGGGTGTTGAGGGCGCAGAGACGCATTTTAAGCGGATACAAGGCCCACGATAAACGTGACGAACAAAGGTATCTGGAGGCCCTCCACCCGAAACACGCTGCCATCAGCCTCGCGGGAGAGCCAACCTTATACCCCGAGTTGGGGGGATTAGTGAAAGAATTCCACCGCAGGAGCTTCACAACCTTCATCGTCACAAACGGAACCGTTCCAACAGCCCTACAAGCGTTAAGTGAGGAACCAACCCAGCTCTATGTCTCGTTATCAGCTCCCAACGAAGAGGCCTTCAAGCGAGTTTGCCGTCCCCAAGTGAAGAAGGCATGGCACAAAATAACCCGATCCCTAGAATTACTCTCAAGTTTCACGTGCCCAACAGTCCTCAGATTAACCCTTGTTCGCAACTTGAAGACGATGAACGCTGCAGACTACGCCCAATTCATCACCGATGCAGCGCCAACCTACGTTGAGGCGAAAGCCTATATCTACGTAGGCAGATCCCGACTTCGACTGCAATATGAAAACATGCCGACTCACAAGGACATACGAGAATTCGGACGGGAGTTGAGTGCATTAACAGGGTACAAGATCCTAGATGAATCGATTCCGAGTAAAGTTCTCCTCCTCAGCAGACTGGAAAAACCCCGCAAAATCGCGTAATTCAAGTTAGAAGGCGTCGTTGAAACGTTTTTAGGTGAGTCTAAGGTACTGCTCTGTCTTGAAAGATAGTACAGCCTTCCACTAATCGACGTCACGGTCAGGAACTTCGACAGTTTGTACGATAACCAGTCGCCCGACCCAACCACAGGCTAGACAGGTGTACTGGGGAGGAAGAATCGCCATGGCTCCAGTCATGTCACCACTTAACGCCCCAAGCCTGCGAAGTTTGGAACTTAAACATTGAGGACACACCTGAACCTCAACGTACGACTTTTTACTGTCGTCGTTTCCTTTCACAACTGCCCCTCTCACCAGACATAACCGTCTGAAGTGCTATAATCTTTGCTATGTTAGCCAATGCACCCCCCTTCTTCACGATAAAAGGAGGAAAGGAAGGCAGTGGTGTGCCGTTCGAAGAAGCTTCTTTGCAGTATAGTCGAGGCTTAGAAGGACGTCCTTTAAAGCACGCTTCTTAGCCATGACTTCAGACCTCACCTCTTTCTTTTGGATAGTAATAAATAAAATGGGGTGTACCACTGTATCATACCTACGAAGTGGGGTTACTTCACATTTGACAGAAAGAGGGTTGAAAAGGAATCTTCAGGAGGATGAAGGATATGACGCTCAGAGAAATCATTGACGGTTTCCAAGGGGAACTTGACGAAAGGGTTGAGGTTCACAAAGAAATAGCGGCGGTCACCCGAAAACTCGTCTTCTATTCCAAGCACGGTATCATGGCTATTCATCGGGGAGACATGGCAGAAGCCAAGTCCAAAATAGCGGAAATGGAGCAGACGCGAAAGCGCTTAGACGAGATTCTGGATCGCCATCGAGACGCTTATACGGGCTCCGTACGAGTGGCCATCCAAGAATATGCTGAAGCCCACATCCTCCTCTCGTTAATTGAGCGAAGTATCTATCCAGATCCCAGCGAGCTGAAGATCCCTGCAATTTCATACATCCTCGGCCTCGCGGATTCCGTGGGAGAGTTTCGGAGAAGAGCGTTAAACAGCCTTCTCGAGGGAAATTTACGGGAAGCCGAAAGATGCCTAAACATCATGAAAGAGATCTATGGAGAACTAATTTCTCAGGAGAAAGCCTACGTCTTGGCGTCGGAGCTGCGGAGGAAGTGCGACATAGCCCGACGCATCATTGACGCCACTTTGGGAGACGTAATGACGGAGGTTAGGAGAAGCTCCCTCCAGAAAACTGTTGAGCGACTGGAAGAAAAAATCAGGGGCGTAAAAGAGGGAACGAATAAAACCTGAATTACGTCTTGGTGGCCGTGGAACAAACTCTCCTCTTTTCGTTGTTAGCCAATCGGTGGGCAAGCCAGAGGGGCTCAGGAAGCTTGTGATCGATAAGGCACGCCTTAACCATCTTCAAAGAGGAGTCCAGACCGATCTTGTGGCCTGGAGACACGAAGATAGGTCGACATCCCTCCTTCGACTGATAAACCCAGCCCACCTGCCGTCCATTACAGTATGTAGCGACGGCCTCACCTACCTTTTGAGGCCCACAATCGTATACCCCGCATAAGTTGCGGGCTGCCACCCCTATCGTCGCCACGCCCGTCAACACGCCGACGTGAGAGGCACAGCCGCAGTATCTTGGGTGTGCTAAGCCGTGGGCGTTGATCAGGAAAAGGTCGGCCTTCGTTTCCATGGTGTTTATGATGTCGATGATGGGTGGGCCTTCCCTGAAACTCAGGAAGGCAGTGACGTAGGGGAACTCAAGGTTACGTCGTAACGTTTTTTGGGCAAGGGTCTCTGTGGGGGGAAGGGAGGTGATGACGCAGGCAGTTATGGCTAATTCGCCTGCAAAGGCAAGATCTATACCCCCGATCCGCGTGACGGGTTTTCTAAACGCGTCTCGAACGATGACCTTTCGGGACAGCGTTCGTTGAATGGTTCCAAGCGCGTCTAAATCGTGCATCTTGATCCCAGTGGAAATAGATGGTTTGGAAGGGAGATACTCTGGGGCTTCGACGACGCCTCTGGACACGAGGTAATCAATCTCCTGGCATACCGTTTTCCCCCAGGCATTTGTCTTCTCGCTATTCTGAGCAGTGGAGAAAACCAGGAGGTCATTTCACTTCACGCGGGGTAAGACCGTTTGTTATAAGGGTGTTGAAGCCAGCGTTTCCGGTTAACACGCCCATAAAGATGCTCATGACACCGACCTCGATCCACGCCTTAACCAGGATCGTTATCAACATGCCGACACTGGCCCAGCCGAAGAAGTGAGGCATGAGGGCGAGAAAGAAGAACGCTGTAAATAAGCACTCAGGAATGTACCCGATCAACACGAGGGAGACAACGAGGATGAAGGCGCGGCTCCGTTGGTTGACCTTGAGGAGCTGGCACAGAGCACCTGTTGTCAGCCCGGTCAACGCTTTACCGAGGGGAAGACCGATCAGCCCTAACCAAGCAAACCCACCCATCGGGCCAAAGTAGACACCGGAAAAGAGGCCACTCAGCAATCCCGTTAGACACCCCACGTAGGGTCCTCCGTAAACCGCGGCGATGAAGGTGGCGATGTGGGATAGGTCGAGGCCGATCTGCCCCGCATTAGCTAACCCAATCGAAAGCATTGAGAGAGTGTTGCCCAAGACAGCCATTACCGCGATAAAGACGAGTCCCTTGGAACCCAGCTTGACTGTCGTGAACGTCACGGAGGTCGCCTCGAACGCTTGTTATTCAATCTCATACCGTGTTAGACGGAGCGAATAGGCCTTAAAAGGCCGTATAGAAGCGTGACTATTTAAGAGTGGCTACTTTAAACAGGTATTTGTTTAGCTGGAAGATGTGCTGGAAGATGTCTCCTCACTCAAGATCTTCCTTTTGATCTTCGAAGAACTATCCAAATCCGCTCGACCAAACTTCCCAACACGCACCACTTCAATCGTCAATCCCCTCGCCTTGATGAAGGCCCTGACGTCGTTCTCAATACTCCGCTGGTCGTAGCCCACAGCAATGATGTCCGGTTTAATCTTCGCGATGGTCTCCTTGAAACTCAGGTCCTCGTAGCCCAGAATGGCCTCGTCGACGGGTTTAAGAGATTCAACGACGGCTCGACGCTGATCCTCAGGGATTATCGGTCGCCGTCCCTTCATTCGTTCAACCGTCTTGTCCCTTGCGACAATGACCACCAAGCGGGAATTTTCTCCACCCAGCTTCTTTGCCTCTTCGATGAAGCGGATGTGACCGTAATGAACCAGATCGAAGACGCCGGAAGCGAGGACAAGAACCTGATCTCTCAACGCACCTTTCACCGATCAGCCATTTCAAGCGTTAACTCCACTATACGGGAAGTGTAGAGAGTTCTCTTGGAAAGATTATTATCTTTTTCTATTAGAATGCTTTTCCTTTATTCACACGATCACCGTACAGCAAGGCGTTGACCTACACTCGAAAACACAAGGTTGAACACCAATCACTGGGTCCACGTGTAAAATCCTAGTTGAGCGTGATGATGAAAGCATGAGGTTCAGTCTCATCCAAACAGAAGCATGGGAAGTACGAGACAAGCCAGAGCGGAGTGACTAAGCAACGATTACATAGGTTATCTATACATTGCGTCAAGGATGAAGGCTCGGTTGCGCACGCGGTTGAGCAAAAATGAGCTATTGTGGTACAGAAAGAAGCGTTCTACACACATAACGCGTCCAACTGGAACTCAAATCGAAGTCGACGTAGCTTGAGAAAGAGGGCTTAGCGACTTGTCCATCAAGGGAAAACGAAGTCGTTTTAGAATGCACGTCTAAGTATACACGACGGGTTTCGAACAAGTTCTGGATTAAATAACAACGGCGTTTTTCGATGTCTCACAATATCCAAGAGTGGTAGGAACTCGTGACTCCATTCGAATCTGGAGAGGAACGGGGGTATCTCCGATAATGGGTATGCGATTAACATTTGATAAGAAATATGGCGCCGGGAGAGGGATTTGAACCCTCGCGACCAAGAGCGGTCACAGACTTTCAGGCGTGGAGAACTCCAGGCCTGCGCCCTACCAGGCTCCCCTTCAAGTTTCCTTGAATCTAGGCTACCCCGGCACACGAGTACAAGTGGAGGAATGCTCTCTTAAGGATATTCCTCGAAATCAACCTTGACCTTTCCTGCTACGTTTCCGCCAGAGACGAGGATACGTTCCCGGTGCCATGATGCCTCGCAACGTGTCGGTGGTTATCCCCCGCTCCTTATCTTCGATCTCCTCAGTCGTCATCAAGGCCCTCGCTAAGGCGACTAATTCGCCCTTTAACGTGAATAAGCCCACGACTCCTTTTTTCCGTATTCCCGTTTCAAACTTGGCTATTCCTGGAACGGCGAGGTTGGCTCCGTGGCAGATGGAGTCAACGGCGGAGTCGCGGAGGAAGATTTTGGGGACAAGCGTAAGAGCGTTTTCCATGGGTTGAATGATCGTCCGTAACTTCGATTCGTCGTTCCCTTCCGTCCACAGGTGGTAGGCTTCATACAGATCGTAGAGGGTGATGAGGTCTTCGTCTTCGGCTAGGGGGCCGGCACGCGTCCTCCTCAGCTCTTCCATGTGGGCGCCGCAGCCCAAGGCTTCTCCGATGTCGAAGCAGAGTTTGCGGATGTAGGTTCCCGCTTGGCATCCGACTCGGAAGAGCACCCTGTTCTCAAGGAACTCCACGTCTTGTATGTAGTAGATGGTTCTACGTCTCAGGCGCCTTGCCACTGAGGAGCGGAGGGGTGGACGCTGATAGATCTCACCAACGAATTCGTCGATGACTTCCTGAACGCGTTCACGGGGCATGGTGGAGTGGAGACGCATGACACAGATGTACTCTTTTCCAGAGTACAGGAAGACCTGTGCGATCTTCGTGGCTTCTTGAAGAGCCACGGGCAAGACGCCCGTCACCCGTGGATCCAGGGTTCCACCATGTCCCGCGTGGTCGATCTTCAGAATTTTTTTGACCCACGCAACGACCTCGTGACTTGTGGGTCCGCTGGGCTTGTCCAAATTGAGTATTCCATGACTTATGTACTTGCTGATCTCACGACTCTGAGGGGTGACTCCGTGGGCTGGGTCAGTTTCCTCGTCAACCTTCGTGACGAGGTCTCGTTTCACTTGCCAAGGAAGTAACTTCACCCCGCATCCCCCATAACGTGATTCGTGGCTCTGGGCATATAGGCTTTGAAGAGGACGTTATTAACTTTGCTTCGGAAAAGGGGGAAAGATGTGTCTCGGGGTGGGGGAAAAAGAAGGAGGATTCGCTTCAAATCGTGAAGCAGGGTGTGTGTTGCTGAGTTAAATGGCAGACACCTGATATAGGCGATGGCTCCGTGCGTCTTACAAGCGTGTGAGCTTTAACGATTAGTCGAGGAGACGGATGGGTCTACGTCGTCAAGGGGGATTTCATGTAGTCGGCTTTTCCGGTTTCGTCCAGAAGGTTTACGATCTCCTCTTCACTCGCTCCCTTCGAGATTTGGAGGAGTTCCTCTAAGGGCTGGAGGTGTTTCACGTTCGCACGTCGCCTCTTCACGCCTGACACGACTTTGGGCCCCGTTACGAGGACGAAAGACTCATCGATGACATCGACGATGACACATTTTTTTCCTGTTTCTCTTCCCTGCGTCTTGACGCATATTCTACCAACTTGGATGGCTGACACGGTTATTTCCTCCTGTATGCCTTGACGTATTCTCTGATGAAGGTCTTGATGATCTGAATGTTAGCATCAACGCTTAACAACCCAGTGTTTAAAACTAGGTCGTATAGAGACATATCTCGTATGTCAACGCCGTAAAACCTATTAAACCTTCTCTTCTCAAGCCCTTCCCGGAGCAACGTCGCTTCCCGCGCCGTGTTGTAGCTAATGCCTTCCCGCCCGGCAATCCGTGTAATTCGCGCCGTCTCCGAGGCGACTAAAAAAATCTTGAGGTCCGCATGGTCTTTAGCCAGCCACCCCGTCAGTAGGCCGTCTAACACAACACTGCCCCGCTTCGCCTCGCTGCGAGTCCGCTCGTCGACGACATCATCCACACTCCTGTTTTTGGCGGAGAGTTTACTGAGCTCCGAAACAGTGAGTCCCCGCTTAAACGCGATTTGACGGAATAAATCTCCTGCGGATATGTGTCGTAAGTTGAAGGCTTTCGATATCGCGCGGGCAATGGTCGATTTTCCCGTGCCATGTAAGCCACTTATCGTTATGACGAGGTTCATTCTAACGCACTATCCTTGATATGTGAGAATCATCCATCAATGGGTTCTTAAACGGCTACGGCCACGTCCACCCAACCGTTTAATGATGGGGATTCCCAACCGTTCTCCTCTTGTAGGGAACAATCAAATTTGAAGCTTTCGTCAAAATAAAACTGGGGGCTGGGAGGTCTTTGCGGTGGGGGGGAACTACGTGTGATTCATTCCTTCCCAATGAGGCGTCGGACGAAGGGGTACATTTCGGCGAGTTGTTCCCCTGCGATGGTCTCATAGAGTTGATAGAGGATGCCTACGGTGAGGAGGATGCCCATTCCGGAGCCGAACACGCCGAAGAAGTCCGATATGGAGGCGATGGCGCCCACGGTGATCGCGCCGAGTACGGTGACGGCGGGTATGTATCGCTCCAGCACGCTTTGAATCGGCTTGACTGACCGTCTGAAACCGGGTATCTGCATCCCCGAGTTCACGATTTGCTGGGCGACTTCCTTCGGTCCAAGCCCGCCGATGCCGACCCAGACGACGGCGAAGATGACGCAGAGACCGATCATGAGGCCCGCGTAGATGAGGCCTCGCAACGGGTCAGCAAGAAACTGGGAAAAATTCCGGGGGCCGGTCACGTATTT
>JAOZHB010000098.1 GCA_026015035.1 Candidatus Bathyarchaeota archaeon
ATCTAATCCGGTTCGCTCCCCCAGCTTTCGTCCCTCACCGTCAGGCACGTTCTAGTCGACCGCCTTCGCCACTGGTGGTCCTCCAAGGATTATAGGATTTCACCCCTACCCCTGGACTACCGTCGACCTCTCCCGTCCTCTAGCATAACAGTATCTTTTGCAGCCCAACGATTGAATCGTTGGATTTAACAAAAGACTTGATAAGCCGGCTACGGACGCTTTAGGCCAAATAATCGTCCTTACCACTCAGGGGGCTGGTATTACCGCGGCGGCTGACACCAGTCTTGCCCCCCCTTTATTCCATCGGATCCTTACACCGATGAAAAGCCATCCTCATCGGACGGCACTCGGGATAACCCCATCACGCTTTCGCGCATTGTGGAGGTTTCGCGCCTGCTGCACCCCGTAGGGCCTGGAACCTTTTCTCAGTTTCCATCTCCGGGCTCCCCCTCTCAGGGCCCGTACCGGTTATAGGCTTGGTGGGCCGTTACCCCGCCAACAACCTGATCGGACGCAGTCCCATCCTCGGGCGAAGCTGGAAGCATGTTTCCAGACTCTTTCGATGATAAGCCATTCCAGGTATAATCATCTAGTGGGTATTAATCCCAGTTTCCCGGGGTTATCCCCATCCCGAGGGTAGGTTAACTACGTGTTACTGAGCCGTTCGCCGCGCCCTCAACATAGCTTGAGAGCGCACGACTTGCATGGCTTAGTCTCATCCCGATAGCAGTAAGGTCCGGCAGGATCAACCGGAGTTATAGGAGTTTTTACCGCTTTCGCTGGATAAGGGATTTGCGGATGAGCTGTGAGCCTTCTTCGGACCTAAGTTCCGAGCAGATTCAGCTGGCTTATTTAGGTCTACATATCTGTTCCCATAGTTGGAGGTCAGCTCGTTCATCCCTTAGGCGTTACGCCTTAAGTGTCCAAGCGACGCCGCCATTACGTATGGGGTTAAAACCACTTCTAGGCGTCGTATTTAATGTTTTCTGGTGATATAAAGGTTTCTTAGCAGTATCAGACTGTTACCGCCCACCTTTTAGGGAGCAAGAAATCTTCCCATGAGTCCTATATCGCGGTTTTCACCTCATCATTAACTAGCTAACTCTGCGTTCTCGTCCAAGAACAAGAAGGTTACGGGAGTGACTCGTCGAACACGTAATTCGATTGTGGGAGGGCAACGAACTCTGGTAGGTCTACATGGGACGATACAGTGTTACATGAAGCCACTGCGGACGGAAAAGGAGATAAACGAAGCTGAAAACTATAGAGTCCTTTTCAGGTTGTAACCTTACGAGGGGAGGGAGATGAACCGTTCACTAGACCTGGAGAAACGGAGAAGCCTTCTGTACGTTGGGTAGTGGGAAGATACGTTTCACATAAAAGTTGTAAGGGAAAAGAAGAGGAGTACGCGCGCACGCTATTCCGTTGGATAACTCTCTTGAAAGTACTTCTTGGGTATGAGCCTCAGAATACCTAAGATCGGGGTTTTCACACTCCAGTTATCAAAGGTTAAGTGACCCCTCTCAAGACGCTCACGCGCGACGATGCCAATTTCGTAAAGGTCGGCCAATGCTCGTCGAACGCTGTACAACGGTGCATCGACGAGAGCAGCTAAGTCGCGTGAGGAAATTTGGTCTTTTCTCTCGAGAAGTATAGCATAAACTCTTAAGGCTAAATCGTTTTGTTGGCTTAAAACGCGGTTACACGCCTTCCAGAAACGCCAGTCTCCAGGAGTCTCATCGATGATCATGATGTTTATTGGCTTTTCAATTTTACTTATCTTTACTTTTTCTTCAATATGCATGTGGACCCCTCTCGACGAATGGGTTCTTCAGGTTTTTCCGTCTTTAAATAACCAGAGCGGGCGTTTTCCCAGGTTTTTCTCCAAGGAAGATTTTTTTGAATTAGTGGTTACTATAAGGAGAACGGCTAATTAAAGATGTTGCAGCGTATCGATGACAGGGGAAAACGCTACTTAAATTGTAAAAAAAGGGAAACGAGTTAGGTTCTTCGTCGGAAGAAGTGAAGAGAAATTGGGACGCCTTCCTTTTCGGCAATGTATCTTCGTGTCCAGTGAGGTCTACAGATTAAACTTTTTCTCGACTACGTTTTAGAAGACTCATTACCCCGCATCATAGACACCCATAAAGGAAATACCTGATCGCATGACGACCACCCTCCTTTAGGGAGGTGCCTCACCCTCTTCGATGTGGCGGTCCACTGGGGGCAAGGTTATTGCTTATTAAACCTACCCTTCCGCATTCGAGCAGAGACGGGACAAGGGAACATCAAGCGGTTGCACACCCTTTAAATCTGACTAGGTCTTGGGTGCGTGAGCTGTCTGGGGTACATCAGGAAAGAGGGACCTTTTGAAAGCCTTTATATTCATCTTTAGGACTTACTGAGAATGCTTTAAAGGAAGTGGATAGAACGTTTGCCAACAGTCTACGACGTTCCAAGTGATGACCTCATAGATCGGGTCAGAGAATACTTAAAAATGAATGTTCCAGATGTAGCCCCCCCTGATTGGGCGTCCTTTGTGAAAACGAGTTCTCATTTAGAGGAACCCCCGGTTCAGAGGGATTGGTGGTACACTCGGTGCGCGTCCCTTCTGAGGAAAACGTATCTCCGCGGGCCCATAGGCATCGCCCGATTGAGGAGGGAGTATGGCGGCAGAAAGAGCAAAGGCAACATAGGAAAACACAAAAGTCCTGGAGGCGGCGCTATCGTAAGACACGCTCTTCAACAGCTGGAACGCGCAGGGCTCATACAGACAGTTGTAGGGAAAGGGCGAGTGTTGACGAGTGAAGGACGATCCTTACTCGACCGATTATCCTTTGAAGTAAAGAAGCAGCTTGAGAAAAGCATTCCAAAACTCGAAAAATATGGGTGAGTGGAGAAGCAATGGGTTCGGACCCAGAACTTGAGGACATCCGAAGGAAGAAACTACAGGAACTGAGGGGGAACCTGGCGGCGGAGGAGCAGAGAGCTGAAAGGCAGAAAACCTTGGAAATGCAGAAAAAGGCTTTACTCCGTCAAGTTCTAACGACCGAAGCCAGGCAAAGGCTCAACCGAATCAAGCTGGTTAAACCCCAGTTTGCTGAGGGAATCGAGCTTCAACTGATCCAGCTGGCTCAAAGTGGTAGAGTCCGACTTCCAATATCCGACACCCAATTGAAAACCATTCTCAAGAATCTTCAGTCGCCCAAGCGAGAGATAAAGTTCAGGAGAATATAACGATGGCGCGGAATAAGCCGACAGCAAAGAAGAAGCGATTGATAAAGGCGGGAATCCGGAGTCAGCCTGTTCCAGTCTGGGTCGTTGCCAAGACAAGAGGACATGTCCGAGTTAACCCGAAGAGGCGCAATTGGCGAAGGAATAAGCTCAAACCATAGGGGGATGGATCGATGTCTGATAGGGAAGAAGAGGATGAGGGAGAGATAGTCGAAGAACGCATCTACACAATTCCCCTTAAAAAGGCGTGGATCGCACCGACTAAAAAGAGAGTTCCCCGAGGCGTGAGACTCGTTCGTAGCTTCGTTGAGAAGCACATGAAGACTGAGGATCCCATTATCACTCCGGAAGTGAATGAATACCTCTGGAAAAGGGGTGTTGAAGGCCTTCCCAGACGGGTGCGCGTCAGAATCACAAGAGACGTCGATGACATCGTAAAAGTGCATTTGGTGAAAGGAGACTGAGTTGACGGTACACGCATTTGATTTAATGGGCAGTCCGAACATCGGCGTGTACGCGCTGACAAACAACACTTTAACAATTCTCCCCGCCGAAATCCCCTCAAGGCAAGTCGAGAGAGTGAAGGACAGCTTGAGAGGAGAAATCGCTGTTACCTCAGTCGGGGAGACCAAACTGGTGGGCGTGTTAGCTGCCGCTAATTCCAACGGCATCATTCTACCCCACTTCGCCTCAGACGAGGAGGTGGAGGCCATAAAAAGGGTTTGGAGTGGTAATACCGCAAGAATCCAAAGTAAACGAACCGCTTTGGGTAACTTAATCTTGGCTAACGACTATGGCGCCATTGCTCCAGAGAGCTTGATGAGGGAAAAAGCCGCTTTAAAGAAAATCAGGGACGTCTTAGACGTTGAAATCGTTTCGGGAGAAATCGCGGGGTTACCCTACGTTGGATCCCTAGCCACTGCTACGAATAAAGGGGTTCTCGCCCATCCGATGCTGACAAAAAGTGAACGCCAGGTACTGCGTGATGTCTTTCAGGTTCCCGTCGACGTTGGGACGATTAACGGCGGGATTCCTCTGGTCTCTTCAGGAGTGCTGGCCAACGAACACGGCGTGCTCATCGGCTCTCCCACTACGGGACCGGAAATAATGATTATCACAAACTTATTAGACAGCTGAATGTAACCCTAATCGTCATTAACAATCAGCAACACGTATAAATACGCTTGGATGCGTGAATATTTTTTCAGAGGAATGGAAAAATGGTAGAAGTGAAAATCTTCAGGGTGGAGGGAGAGATCCTGAGCCCAAGTTACAGGACGACGTTTTCAAAGGATGTTCGAGCCCTGAAGCCTGAGCATGCAGTGGAAAAGGTTTACATGGAGTTAGGCAGTCAACACAGGGTAAAGAGAGTTCATATGAAGCTTCATTCAATCAAGGAAATTACATGGGAGGAAACCGAGAACCTCCTGATAAGAGACCTGAGTCGAGAGTGAGATGGATCCATGTCACAAATGGATAATGAACTGAACCGATTGGTTGTGGAGCTTCAACTGCTTGAGAACGCCTTAGATACCTTACAGACAAGGGTAGGATTAGTAAACGCTTCCATCAATGAGCTACGAATGGCGAATGCGACGTTGGAAGGGTTGAAAAAGGAGCAAAAAGGCTCCACCATCCTTGTTCCCCTTGGCGGAGGTTCCTACATGAAGGCGAAGATTGAGGACGCGGAGCGACTCATCATCGGTATTGGCGCCGATGTAGCTGTGGAGAAGACGGTGAACGCGGCCCAAGAAGATGTTGGAACGAGAATTCTGGAGTTGGAAAAAGCGCGGACCGCTCTTCAGCAACAGTTGGAGCAAACCGTTTCCCGCATGGAAGCCGTGCAACGGAGGGTTAGGGAGAGGACTCAGCAGACATCCGCAGGAACGACAGAGAATGTTTGAGAAGCTTAAAAACGCTGTCGGCCTTGTCATCGATAAATTATCGCAAACCGAGTTAAGCGACGATAATCTGGACCCTCTCCTCTGGGAGTTTAAGATAGGTCTCCTAGAAAACGATGTAGCCCTCTCAGTCGCTGATGAAGTGTGCGATGAAATAAAGGGACGGCTTCTTGGAGAAGCCGTGGGTCGGTTTGAAAACAAGAAAGAAAGAGTGAATGACGCCCTACGGGACGGCCTCTACAAAGTTTTGAAGGCTCCTGTGAACGTGGATCTTCTCGAAGCGGTGGCCATTAAACGACGTGAACGAGCACCTCTCATAATCGTTTTCGTTGGGGTGAATGGCACCGGTAAGACCACGACCATCGCGAAAGTCGCCAATCTGCTCCTTAAAAAGGGCTACTCCGTGGTACTCGCGGGAAGCGACACCTATCGCGCGGGCTCCATCGAACAACTTGAAGGCCACGCAAAACACCTCGGCATCCGCGTGATTAAACATCCTTACCGCTCTGACGCCGCTGCCGTCGCCTTCGACGCCATAAACTACGCACGGAGTCATGGAATCAACGCCGTGCTCGTGGACACGGCGGGGCGTATGCAGACGAACAGAAATTTGATCGACGAAATGAAAAAGATCGTGAAAGTAGCGAAGCCACATTTAACCGTGTTGGTAGTGGATGCTCTTGCTGGGAACGACTCAGTAGAGCAGGCTCGAATATTTGATGAAGCTGTAGGGATAAACGGCGTCATACTCACCAAGCTGGATGCAGACGTAAAAGGAGGCGCAGCCATCTCCATCGCCTTCGCCGTCAAGAAGCCGATACTTTTCCTTGGAATAGGACAGTTTTACGATGACCTCACCTCTTTCGACCCCCGCTTCGTAGTCGAAAGCATTGTGGGTTGATGGGGCGATAAACTTTTATGCCCATTCTTTTCGACGACTAATATTCTGACCCAGGTTAGCAGTCAAGTAACGAGAAGCCTGTTGGGGCTACATCTGTTCCCTTGATACGAGGTGATGGCTTCAATCTCAGATCGTCTGTATACGCCTTCGTTAAATGAGGAGTTTCATCAGCAAGGCCTTTGCTGTGGGTAGTCGGTTCTCCGCTTCCTGGAATACTTTGCTCTGAGGTGAATCCAAGACGTCGGAGGTTATTTCATACCCCCGCTGGGCGGGAAGACAGTGTAAAACAATGCAATTCTTTTTCGCCAACGAGAGAAGATTGGCATTCAGTTGGTACGGCTTAAAGAGTTTAACCCTCATGTCCTTCTCGTGTTCAAAGCCGAGGGAGACCCAAGTGTCTGTTACTAAGACATCTGCGTCTGCCGCGGCTTCTTTTGGATCACGTACAATGTTTGCGGTGGTTTGAATCTTCGGCTCGAAGCCCTTTGGCGTGGCAACGGTCATCTCCATCCCCGTCATTTCCGCTCCGAGCATAAGGGAGTTGCACACGTTAGTTCCATCACCCGTCCATCCCACCTTCAACCCCGTGAAACGCTGTTTCTCCTCTAAAATTGTGAGGAGGTCAGCGAGGGCCTGACATGGATGGTATCGGTCGTCCATGCCATTAATCACGGGGCGCTCACAGCCCTCAGCGAGTTCAACGAGTTGCTGATGGGTAAAGACCCGCGCCATTAATGCGTCACAGTAGCCGCCTAAAACCTTGGCCTCATCTCTTACATTCCCCTTCACGAAGTTGGTTTCCGTCCAGTTTAGGTTGACGGCGTGGCCTCCAAGCTGATTCATGGCGACTTCAAAGGAGACCCGCGTCCGGGTAGACGTCTTAGAAAAGAGCATGGCGAGCGTTTTTCCCTCAAGCTCCTGTGAATGGGGAGCCCGCTTGAGTTGGGAAGAGACCTCTAAAAGGTCACTCAACTCCCGTCTATCAAGATCCTTTAACGTAAGAAAATCTCGTTCCGTCATTAACCTTCCCACACCCCTTTCTAACACCTTTCCCCGTTATTCAATCTTCCCCTCCGCGGTTCCGTCGCGTTTCAGATGGCTACGAAGCAGGGGAGAACTTCAGAAAGCAATATTAATCAGTCTTCGACTCCTTATTCTATCTTAAGACGAGGATGATACACTTCAGGAAGGAGCATGAAGTGAAGATCTATGTTGTTTTGGGCGTAATCCTAGCGGCACTGGGTGCCTTTGGCGCTCTCGTTTATTCTTCCATCTTCTTCGGCTTCTTCACCTCAGGCATTTTTCTCGTCGCTTATGACCTCTTAACGGAAAAGGAGGAGAAAAAAGGGAAGCGGCAGATCACAGAAGCCACAGCTACTGCCCCCTCGCCTCAACCACCGTTAGCAAGGTCGTTCCCGAGGTTTTGTCCGAACTGCGGTTCAAAACTGGATGCAAATATCCGTAGTTGCCCCTTATGCGGGAAACAGCTTGGAGAGGACATGTAGATGGTGAGGAAGAGGATTTTTAACAGGAAACACCTTGCCGTGGGCTTTATCCTGATGTTTCTCGGAGGATGGTTTTCCTTCGCCTACTATGTATACTCTAACCAAGTCCTCATCGTCGACATTCAAGGCCCTATAGAGGACTTCGAGGCAACGACCCTCGCCTTGTACATTGCGAAGATTGATAAAAACGTTAAAACCGTCATCCTATACTTAAACACGCCTGGAGGGATGGCATACCCCTGTCTAGAGATAGCCTCCTATGTGAAAGCTTTGGCTGAAGAAAAGCCTGTTATTGCCGTGATGGGAGCGCAATGTACCTCTGGAGGCTACTACATCGCCTCCTTCGCCAGCCACGTGTACGCCCGTGAAAACACCCTGACCGGCGGGGTCGGCGTCATCTCTGTTTGGGTAGACTTATCCGAATACTATGAGCAGCAAGGCATCAAAATTTGGGTCTGGCAGAAGGGGGAAGAGAAGGACCTCGGAGCCGATTGGCGATCGCCCACGGAAGAAGAGAACGCGTCAATCCAAGCAGAGGTGGACGCTCTTTTCGTGAAGCTGGTTAATGACGTAACAACGAACAGGGATGAAAAGCTCTCGGAGCATGCGATGTCCATAATCGGTTCAGGTGCGGTCTTTTTGGGTTCTGAAGCCAAAGACTTGGGGCTAGTTGATGACATCGGGAACATCGTAAATGCAGTTGAGAAGGCGGTTTCCAGGGAAATGGCGGGTCTTTGGAGGTTCATCATCGTCACAGCAGACATGAGCGCCCTTCAAAAGTATCTCCAAGCCCTATTCTAACCGTCTGCAGCTAGTTATTCTCAGCTAAGGAGAGCCTCAAAGTGCTTACTACGAAAAAAATAATAGACGTGTCCACAATATGGGAGCATGGAAGAAAAACCCATGGGAACAGGAGAGACGTCACCATAAGAATAAGAAGGAGGTTGGAAGCTAGCTAGCTTTTTACAACCGTAAAGTTAAAAGATGGGTTGTACATTGATGTGGAATGCTGATTCGTTGGAAGTGTGAAAGTGGGAGTTAAATCGTTTCTCTCCTCTTGTAAGAGACTGATTAAACTTGTTGGCAGACCCAGTCGAGAAGAGGTGTGGACGTACATAAAGACGGGGTTAATGGGCATAAGCATAATAGGAGTCATTGGCTTCATAGTGAAGTTAATTTCAAGCATGCTTCAGGCGAGCCCACCCGCATCGTAGAGAGGACATACCATGGAAGAAAATAATGAAGAGGTTGAAGCCATGTTCTTCGCGGTCAGAACCACCGCGGGACAGGAGAAAAACGCCGCTGAACTCGTCGGAGTCAAGGCCAGAGCCAAAGACCTCCCCCTGATCTCCGTTCTAGCTCCCGAAACCCTGAGGGGATACATATTCATCGAGGCGCGAAGCCCTCACGTCATTGAGGACGCGATTGCGGGAATACGACACGTTAAATCGAGGGTTCCAGGTCTGGTTCAATTCTCGGAAATCGAAAAATACCTCATTACGAAGCCGATTATCGAGGAGCTGGACGTGGGGTACATCGTGGAGATTACCGGTGGACCGTTTAAAGGGATGCGAGCGAGAATAACGCGGTTGAATAAGGTACGAAAGGAAGCCACCCTCGAACTGTTGGAAGCCACCTTCACGCTCCCGATAACGGTCAACGTTGACTACCTCAAGATCATTAAGAAGCAGGAGGTTGTCAAGGAAGGAAGTCAGGAGGAAGCCTAATGAGTGAAACGAAAATAGTTGAAGCGTTAATCAGCGGCGGTCAAGCCACCGCAGGGCCACCCTTAGGCCCTACCCTGGGGCCTCTAGGCCTCAATGTTCTGGCAGTCGTGAACAAGATTAACGAGTTAACCGAGAGCTACGCTGGTATGAAGGTCCCTGTGAAAGTTGAGGTCGACCTGAATAGCAAGCAATTTGAAGTAACCGTCGGAATACCCACCACGTCAGCCTTGATCGTCAGGCAGTTGGGGATCGCCAAGGGCTCTGGGACGCCCAACATCGAAAAGGTTGGCGACTTATCGATGGAACAAGTGGTCACGGTAATCACACAGAAGCAAGGGACGCTTCTCGCAAAGGACTCCAAGGGAGCCGTGAAAGAAGTCCTTGGAAGCTGCGCCAGCATGGGCGTAACGGTCGACGGAAAAGAGCCGAGGACGGTTCAACAGGAAATCAACGACGGATTGTACGATGAGTTTTTAAAGGATTAATTTAAAAGTTAACTGCTCTGAGGTGTAAGAAGGGGTTAAACCTTGTCAGTCAACAAGGAAGAAATAGTAAAAGCCGTCGACGCGGCTAAAAAAACCGCGAAGAAACGGAAATTCAATCAATCCGTTGAGTTAGTCCTGGCTTTACAGGACATCGATATAAAGAAACCAGAAAACCGCATCAACGAAATAATCGAACTCCCAAAGCCCCCATCGCAAGAGGTGAAAGTAGCCGTCTTCGCCACAGGCGACCTAGCCGTGAGAGCTAGAAACGCGGGAGCCAACGAAGTCTACGGTAAGGAGACCCTGAACGACCTCGTAAATGACAAGAAAAAAGCCAGAAACCTCGTTCAAGGAATCGACTTTTTTATCGCTGAAACCTCCCTCATGCCCCTCGTCGGCCGAGTGCTGGGATCCATTCTGGGGCCAAGAGGGGGAATGCCAACCCCGATTCCTCCTACGGCACCCATCGACGCCCTCATCGACAGGCGTCGGAGAACCGTGCAGCTGAGAGTTCGAAGTCAGCTCAGCGCTCAATGTAAGGTGGGGTCAGAGGACATGAATAGCGAAGACATCGCCGACAACATCCAGACAATCTTAACTCGGCTTGAAAGGCGGCTTGAAAAGGGGCTGAGAAACATCAAGGAGGCCTATGTAAAGACTACGATGGGTCCTCCGACGAAGATAGCTCTATGAGGAGTGAACTACAAGGATGGCTCAGACTCTGGAACGAAGCACCATTAGACGAAAAGCCCAAGAAGTCGAAAAACTAGTCTCTTCCATCGACCTCTACAATGTAATCGCATTTGCCAGCTTACACAAAGTTCGAGCGATCCAGCTCCAGGAATTGGCCAAGAGGTTCAGATCCGACATTCTTTTGAAGACCGCGAAAAACGTGCTTGTGAAAAGGGCTCTGGAACGCAGTGCAAAGAGAAACATTAACGAGCTCACGAAACACATGGTCGGGTCAAACCTCCTTCTGTTAACAGACATGAATCCCTTCAAACTGTCCATACTACTGGGAAAAAACAAGATCAAGACGACGGCGAAGGCAGGCGACATAGCTCAAAACGACATCACGATACCCGCTGGCAACACCGGTCTTCCCCCAGGACCAGCCATATCCGAGCTACATGAGGCGGGAGTGCGAACAAGGATTGAGTCGGGCAGCGTGTGGGTGATACGGGATACCGTTGTGGCGGAGATGGGTGAGGCGATTCCGGCAAAAGTGGCCAGTGTTCTGTCCAAGCTGGGAGTAAAGCCCTTAGAAGTAAGCCTTCAACTCGTCGCTGCCTACGATGACGGACTGATCTTTACGACGGAACAGTTGAGCTTGGACGTGAACGAGACTACGAGGCAGTTTGAAGAAGCCCATAATCAAGCGATTAATCTATCCGTAAACGCGACCTACCCCACCGCTGAAACGATAGCCACCATTCTGCGAAGAGCCCACTCGGAGGCCCGGTCCCTGGCCCTTAACGCCGCTTATTTAACCCCCGAGGTAGCAGCTGAAGTGGTGGCGAAGGCGTACAGCCAAATGGCCAGTCTTGCCTCGCAAATAGCAAAGATAAATAAGGACGCGGCGCCGAAGGGTCTTCAAGGGTAAAGGAAAAGTTGAAAAGAGAGAGACTCGTAAAAAAGAGAAAGCGTAAAATGATAATTATGCTTCGACTAGGTTGGAGGTGAACTGTAAATGCGATATGTTTACGCGGCATTACTGCTCCATGCTTCAGGCAAGAAGGTTGAAGAGGAGATCCTGAAAAACGTTTTAGCTGCGAGTGGTGGCGACGTCGATCCAGCAAGGATCAAGTCCCTCGTCGCATCTCTTTCGGAAGTAAACATTGATGAAGCAATAAAGATGGCGCCTGGAATCGCTGTCACGCCAGCTTCTTCAGAGGTAGCTGCCCCAGCGAAAGAGGAAACGAAAGAAGAGGAAACGAAAGAAGAGGAAGCCCTCGCTGGCTTGGGCGCTTTATTCGAGTAATGGAAGTGGCTGCGAGTTCCTAGCTCGCCTTTCTTCCAATTCGCTGTTTACACCTCTCCGCAACCCCCCCTTTCAAAGCTTGTAACGTAAAGGTTTAATTGCTATTTTGTCCAGAGAATACTGTCTGAAAGTGAATTCGATGGATCGTCAAAAGAGTAACAGAACGTACGCTTCATATCTTAAAAATGTTATCAGGGGACAGGCACTGGGATGATGAGCAGCGATGGCTATTAACTGGCAAGAGTTGGAGGCGAAGTGGCAGCGGGCATGGGAAACAGCCCAGATCTTTGAAGCCAACCCGGATCCTGAAAAGGAGAAGTTCTTCACAACCGTCGCCTACCCGTACCCCAATACGCCCCAACACGTCGGTCACGGTCGAACCTACACCATAACCGATGTCTATGCCCGATACAAACGAATGCGAGGCTTCAACGTTCTCTTTCCCATGGCCTTCCACTACACGGGAACCCCCATCCTCGCCATAGCGAAGAGAGTGGCAGCGGGAGACCGGGAGTTAATCCAAGACTTCATTAACATCTACCACGTTCCACGGAAGACCGTCCAAGACTTCACGGAACCCATCAAGATAGCAGAATACTTTCACCACGAAATCAAGAGAGGTATGAAAGAAATCGGGTACTCCATCGACTGGCGACGGGAATTCACCACCATCGAAGACCACTACAGCCGCTTCATTGAGTGGCAATTCAACACCCTCAGGAAGAAGGGATT
>JAOZHB010000102.1 GCA_026015035.1 Candidatus Bathyarchaeota archaeon
CGACCGCAAAGCAATTTGCGTATTTGATTCACAGCGACTTGGGTGAAGGCTTCATTTACGCTATAGACGCTCGTACAAGGAGACGCCTTGGGGAGGACTATGTCCTCAAAGACCGGGATGTGGTAAAGATAGTTTCCGCGAAGAGCAGGCGATAACCGTCAAGGCTTTAGCTTTTTAAGATAGTATTCCGCTTCCTTCTTGGGACCGAAACTTCGAATGCCCTTCTCCTTCAACTGTCTCCGAAGCGTCACGGCGTATTTCGGGCTGATTTCACCTCTCTTCTCCAGGAAAGCGATGATCTCCTCGCCTTCCCCGTCGTGTTCACAGCGTCTCAGGAAGTCAACGACATCTGGGGTGTACCCTCTCAACGGATTGGACTCCGATTCCGATGTCTCTGTTCGGACGGAGTCTATCGACACGCTTTCGGTCTTATCCTGCATTTCCTTACTGAGGTGGGGAAACCTCTTCTTTAATTCTTTCCGCGTCAGCTTCATCGTCCTTCAGACCACAGCTTGACCTGGTTCACATCGTGTTGTATCTACCATAATCAGAAACCACCATATTTAGATTATCCTTCTATACCTCTGTTCACGTTTGAAAACATAACAAGGAGATAAGGGGAGGACATACCCTCGAATAAGTCCATATCTGTAACGAGACAATTGTTTAAGCCACAAGCAGAAACCCACACAGTTGATTTTTAACCGCGTTTTCTCGGTCCAAATACGCTTGTTACGCCTTGACTCCCGGCCCCGCACATCCCCCTTGTTTTTTAGTTCAGAGAAAGACACGGGTTGCTGAAGGCCTCATTTAAGGTGGACACGAACTTTAGCCAGGAGTTATGTTATGTAAAAAGGTTGGAATACGTCGTCTATTTTGTCCCTATCTACGTTTTCGACGGCCATGAATTAATTCTTGCTTCTGCATCACGAAGGTTTCAGGAGGCACGTCCTCATAAACCGTTACGGCGGGTCCAATCCACGCGCCCGTCCCAACCTTAACCCCAGGCATGAGTTGCGCGCCAATGCCTATTTCGACGTTGTCCCCCATAATCACGCCAAGTTTTCTTCTGCCACTGTCCATGGCTTCACCCTTTATCCGGACCCTCACATTCGCATTGTCCAAGCGGAGGTTGGCGATAGTGGATCCTGCGCCGAAATTGCAGTGCGCTCCAACCACGCTGTCCCCGACATAGGAGAGGTGTCCGATGTGGGTGCCGTCGAGGATCAGGCTGTTCTTCACTTCACACCCATTCCCAACGCGAACGTTCCGCTCTAAACTCGTGAAGGGTCGAAGGTAGCAGTTAGGTCCAACGTCGCATCCGCTTCCAATGAAAACGGGGCCTTCAACGTACGCGCCTGAACGCAGTTTCGCGCCCTCTTCAACGTGAACACGCCCATTCAAATAAACGCCTTCTTCAATGCCCCCCCGAATATCGGAGCAACAGCGTTCGAGCACCCGTCGATTTGCCTCTAAGAGGTCCCACGGTCGCCCGACGTCCATCCAGTCCTCCGGTCGGATCTGGTTTGAAGTGTATTCCGTGTTTTGTTGTACCATTTGTTTAATGGTATCAGTTACCTCGATTTCGCCCCTAGGAGACTCAGGTGTTCTCTGGATCTCGGTAAACACTTCCGGGGGGAAGATGTAGACGCCCGCGTTAGCGAGGTTCCCAACGTCGTTTGATGTCGGTTTTTCGATGATGTCAACGACTCGATCCTCCTTTAGTAGGACGATGCCGTATTGTTGGGGGTTCGCTACGGGAACAACGCAGAGGACCGGTAGCCCCTCTTGGTCGTGTATTCTCACGGTTGACCGTATGATCGAGGGATCAACGACGAGGTCGCCGTAGACCACGAGGAAGTTGTCGTTGCCCACGTAGTCTTCTGCGAGGCCTATGGCATGTCCGGATCCCAGGGGTTTTTCTTGATGGGAGTACTCTATACTGAGGCCCCATTGGACGCCGTCGCTGAAGTAAGTTCTCACCTGGGTTTCACGATAGCCTGTCACGATCAGGATCTCTTTCACATCGCTTTCTTTGAGGGCCACAAGAAGGTGTTCAAGGAGTGGTCTGCCCCCAAGGGGGATCATGTGTTTCGGACGGGTTGACGTTAATGGCTGAAGCCTTGTTCCCTCACCCGCAGCCAGAATAACAGCCTTCACAGAGAACCCTCATCCCTTTCTCATACATCGTACGCTTATCTTTCTTTTGGAATAAATCTCTTATGTGGATTCTCTACAAGAAGCTTTCCTAGTTGCGATAGGGTCACTCCAACGATGAAATCACCGTAAACCTCGCATTTTCGTCGCTCACTAAGGCGCTCAAGTCCCTTAATTGCGACTTCTACCTCGTGTCCCGAAGGCAGATTGAAGAGCGCATGAAAATATCTTTCCGTTTTTCCCTCATCTGTCTTGGAAGCGTGTTCCAACCTTGTTATGTGATACGCCTTTTCGACTTCGTTGATGACGGCTTCACGCTCGTGACAGAAAACCTCGATATCTATATCGCTACCCTTCCTCGCGGTTCCACGCCAAACGCTTCCTATAAGCCGCGGATGAAAGGCCTTAAGGCGCCTCATAACGGTGAGAGCTTCTCTCCTCAGGTCAACAAGTAACTTTTCCCTGTCGCCGCCCTCTACGTCACTAGCCCATCGGTCAAGTTCAACGGCGACTTCAAAGTTGTTCGGAAGAGCCTTCACACCTAAACGTCTGGCTGCTTCTTCCTTAGCCTGCTTGTATTCTCCAGAGAGGCCATAGTAGAGAAGTCGCGCCGCTTCCCTTGCGACTCTCCTTCGCAAAATCCGCTTCATGAAACTACCCTATTCATGCCATACCTCTCTAATGAAGGGGGGAGAGGCTAACTCCTTCGAGTGTTTAAGCGGTAACCTCTACTTCAGCTGCGACGTCAGCGTCTACTTCAGTGGGATAAGAGAGTAACTTCGATTTTCGGATGCCCGTGTGCCTCAGGGGTATGATCTTCTTCGCTTCATTGTATATGTCGGATGCGATCTTCCCCAAAACAGCTTCTTGAACGAACTGGTCGAAGAACAGGGTTTCGGCCTTTTCATGTAGGATCCGTCGCATGATCTTCCGCACGCTTAAAATTTGGGATTTTCGAACCCTTAAAACGGAGAAGGCAACGACGGACACGCGCAGGTTGTATCCCCCTTTCGTTGTTAATTTGACGATGCAGTCGATTCGTGTGTTACCCCGTCTCACGAGGCTCCTGAGGTAATCCCCCGTGTATTCGTGGCCCTTAAAAACGGTATCCGCATCAGTTCCTTTCAAACGGGTTACTTGAAAGTAAAGCTTCACATGTTGCTGCGAAAAGTCGCCAGTGATATCGTACAGTGTGGCTTCGATGGTCCTCCCTATCATGTTCTCCGCACTACTTGCAGGAACTGAGGCGATCATCTTACCTCCGAAATAAGCGGGACTGCTAATGTCGTACCACTCTTTCATTCTCCATTTGTCTTGAACCCTTCTACGCCGTCTCGACAAACATCGTCCTCCAGTACAGTTAGGCTGTATGAAGTGAAGACCGATAGGGAATTTAAAAGGTTTACCATCATGACAGGTCTTCAAGGGTTCGTATCGTTTTTTCTGCGAGCTGAATACTACTGAGTAAGTCATCAAGCGTCGCCAGTAACGTTCCAGCCCCCTTGGCACAAAACACCCGTGTCTCAGCCTCGGTCTTCCGTCTAGAGGATTTTATGAATAAGCCCGGTGGCACCGGGAAGTTATCGGGAGATACGGCGCCAACGATGACCTTCGCTGCGACCTCAGTTCTATACCGAAAAGAGACGCAGGCCTTCGCGCCTATGCCACCAATGATCCACGGGAAAATCAGTCTCAAATCCTTTTCATCAATTATCACGTCGGCAGCTTCCAGGATCACACGGTCTTGAGCGTTAAAGGCGATGCTGACCCCCCCTTTCTCGAAGAGCGAGAGGTCAAATCGGCTGTCCCCCACCACAGCGCAGTCCTCGGGCTTCACAGCCTCCGCCTTACAGAGCCTCTCCAACACGACGCCCTTATTTCGCAGGGTTACACTTTCTTCACCCTCTCCCAGAAGACGCCCCTCATCATCAGTTAAGAGTCGATTTGCATAGACGTGGTCAATACTCAATTCATCTTTTACCCGCTCAGCCAACATCAAGATTCCACTGCTGATGATGGCGGTCTTCAGTTTCCTCTTTCTGAGCGCGTCCAAGACCTCTTTGGCCCCCTTCATTAAGGGCACGCGGTCGAAAATGTCCCTAAGTTGGGCGGCGTGAGGATTTCCCCACAAGCCGATGTCCGA
>JAOZHB010000116.1 GCA_026015035.1 Candidatus Bathyarchaeota archaeon
TGACACGACCCTGGCACATCCACATCGATAACTACGGTAACTACATGTCCGGGTATTGTGGCGGTCTTTCTCTAGGTGACGCCGAACGCCTTGCCACGACACGTCACATAGATCTGGAGGATAAGCCGGTCCTGGCCGCTTTAGTAACTGACATAAAGGCGCTTCACGAGCTTGCCGTCGAAGACTTCGACTACAAGGAACTTGAGGAGGGCTACGTCTCAAAATGCCATCTTTGCGTTGACATCCGAAAGCACATCGCACGACAGACAGAGGCGTTTACGGAGCTCCGTCCACGAGAGTTTTACCAGCAGCTAACTAGCTAAAAGGTAAACACCTCGCTCAGTAAACTATGTTGGAAGCTAGCTTTTAGCTAGCTCACGGCAAGGCCAGCTAGAATGCTTACACCGTCCATAGAGTGGACTCACGTTCACAGCCTTAATCATGGTAGAGGCGTATCTGCGTTGGGGGGGCTTTACTCGTCCCAAGGTATATTTGAGAACTCAATGGCGTCCAAGACACGTTGACTGAAATCCCTGTCATCGCACTCGAAGGTGTACATGACAAAGCCGTCGTAGGCGAAGAAGTGCATTCTTCTCCGGTGGTAGATGATCTTTGGCTTCGCAACCTCAACAAGCTCCAAGAACTCTCTTCGCCTGAATTTCACCCGATATGAGCTTGATACGTTAGACGCTGCTGCCGCCGTCGCCGCTGCAGCTCCTCCTGCTACCGCCATCTTTACATCAACTCCTATGCATTCGAGTACATGACATCCCTTGCCATCTATAAGGATTATCTCACATTTCTGGGAAAAAATATCGAAAACACTATTAGCTGTGAGATTCTTTCTTGTGTGCGAGGGATTGACGTGGATGAGAAGGATGCGGCGATACTGAAAATTCTTGGAAGACGCGCAGGGCTGTCCAGCAGAACCCTCTCGAACATGCTTGACATACCGATCTCAACGGTGCATAGGCGGGTTAAACGCTTAGAGCGGGACGGCGTAATCACGGGGTATAAGGCCCTCATCGACTACGAGAAGACGATGTGGCCGATCGGCGCGTTGTTACTGATCGATTTAGCCGAGGCGGTGCCTGATAAAGGCCCCATCCCGAAGCAGGTTATCTTGACTTCCTTGAAGCGCCTTCCTGAGATTGAAGAGATCATTGAGGTTCAAGCCGCTACCTTCGACTTGGTCGTCAGAACTCGATTTCAAAGTCTCAAGAAGTTATCGGACTTCATTGAGGAGCTGCGATCCGTTGAAGGAATCGAGGAGACCACCACGGCCATCGTAACGGACGAACAAGTTCTATCTCCTCCAGGTCCCTAAGAAAATTATACCGGGGTATCCCCTTTATTCAAGGGCCTTCAGCTATCTCTCTCATTTTTCTTGGTGTGGAGGGGGGGGTAAATGCTAAAAATTTTTTCTGGGAACAAGCTTGAAAAAGACGTAGTTTCGCCTAAAACGCCGTTTTTCGCGCCCTTTCTGAGCCAAAATACATGGATATACTACGCATAACCTACAGTTAATCGCGTCAAACTGGTTTGGAAGCGAAAACGCATAGGCTAGCACAGAGAAACACCATGGGGCCCCTATTCAGCTGACTAGTTTCACAAGCGACAGGCATCCTCTAGCCACCGAGGTCTACTGGATTTGTCTCCGACGCGTTATGGTAGTGCCTTTATATTTCACTTGCTACCTATTAGTTGTAGGTGATCCGTGTTGCCCTTCTGTTCAAAGTGTGGCGCAGAGGTCACGGAAGACGAGAAGTTTTGTGCTACTTGCGGGGCTCCCATGGAGATTGAACAGGTGAGGGTATCCCCTCGTGACATGATAACGGTCACCACGCCCACAGTTCCAGGTTACCGCGTGAAGCGTGTTATAGCCGTCGTCACGGGTCTCACCGCTCGGACTCGTGGGGTAGGCGGAAAGGTTGTGGCGGGGATAGAGTCGATGTTTGGCGGGGAGGTCTCCGCCTTCACGTCGGAGATCGAGAAAGCCAGGGTGGAAGCCATGGACCGGATGAAGGAGCAGGCTCGAAGAATGGGAGCCAACGCCATCATTGGCCTGGACATCGAAACCTCGGACGTCCTTCAAGGCACCATCCTCATCTCAGCGACGGGAACCGCCGTCGTAATCGAACCCGAATAATCACCGCCACTTTCACCTGCATGACCCATTACCAGTACATCCACCTCGCCAGCATCTACTCCCCTTGCCTTCTTCTAGACACCTCGACCCCTCATCCAACGTTTAAAGACCCTTTTCCCCCTTTCAAGGAATTTCGTCTGCGTTTTCAGTGGAGTGGGTTGATCCCTTATTCGGATTCCTAGCGTCTCCGATTGAACAACAAAGATAAATGTGAATCACCTCCATCCCTATATTATAACGAGATTGAAGGATGACGATTATTGGATCGTATACAGCGGCTTCTGGACGCGCACTTCAACCTCCTCCACACTCAGTATCGGGAGGTAAAGGATTTAACGGTCTTGGACGATGAGGAGGGTTCAAGGGAACTTCTTGTCGTGCGGAAGGCGAAGGGCCTCACCCTAGTCTTGGACGAAACCGCTTCTATCATACTGGACGACGAGCTCATCGTTGGACTGCGAACGGTTTATGGGTCTCTGAGGGCAGGAGAGAACATTTACGGGGGCTTCGACAACGAGTTACCCGTCAAACCCGCGACCATGCACCGAATGACCTACTACCCCCACTACCTGACCGACGAGGAATTGATTGCCGCTCAAAGGGATGGCATCAGAGAAGGCTCCGTCAGCTCCCACATTCCCTTCGGCTGTCAGAGGGTTCTACAACTCGGGTATGGAAGGTTATTGGAGGAGGCTCTTCAGAAGATGAAGACCTTCGAAGGCTCTCCTCAGAGTTCCGAGAAGATGGCGTTTCTACAGGCAGTTGTACTCGTCCTCCAAGCCGCCTCGCGCTTTGCCGTCAGACATGCTTATGAGGCTGAACGTCTGGCTCAGAAGGCTGTGGATCCGCGGCGGCGGGCGGAGCTTTTGACGATCGCTGACGGCTGTCGATGGGTCTCGACCAATCCACCGAGGAGCTTTCATGAGGCTTTGCAGCTTTTCTGGTTCACCTCTATCATCCACAAGATCGAGAACCAATCGTGTCTCCCAATTGGAAGGTTTGACCAAGACCTCTACCCCTTCTACCAGAAGGATGTGGAAGAAGGGGTGCTTACGCGGGAGGAGGGGTTGGAGCTGCTCAAGTGCCTCTGGATCAAACTGAACATGGAGAGCGACTTGACGACGGATACCTGTGAGAACGTAACCTTATCCGGACAGGACTCCAGTGGCAACGACGTGACCAACGAGTTGACCTATCTGTGTCTCGACGCCTCGCAGAGCCTGCGGCTTCCCGATCCCAAGATCAACGTCAGGTTTCACAAGGGCTCCCCGCCTGCGCTCTGGACGAGGTGCAGCGAGCTGGTTAAGGCTGGTATGGGGGGTTTCCCCTGTTTCTATAACGACGAAGCCCACATCGCTGGCCTCATGCGAGCGGGTATCCCCCTCGAGGACGCTAGACTCTACTGCAGCGATGGATGTCAAGAGGTCATTATCCCGGGAAAGGGAGACTTCTACACGACCTTCACCAGCGTCAACTTCCTCGTGGAACTCCTCAACGTCCTTCATAAGCCCCTCGAGGCAGCGTCCTTCCAGGAGTTTCTCAATGAGTACAAGACGGACGTAGCAGCAAGCGTTAAGCGAGCGGTAGTCAGGGGAAATCGGAGAGATTTAGCCTTGGCCCGTTACTCCCCAGTCCCCTTCCTATCATCGACCCTTGAGGGGTGCATCGAGTCGGCTGCCGACAAGACCTCGGGCGGCACGTTTTATAACTTCACCGGGTGCCTTGGACAGGCTTTCATCAACGCCGTGAACTCCTTAGCCGTGATCAAGAAGCTCGTGTACGATGACTCGACGATCTCCCTGACAACTCTGAGGGACAGCCTCGTGAAGAATTGGAAAGGCCACGAACGCCTGCGACAGCTGGCAGTGAACCGGGTTCCGAAATACGGTAACAACGACGACTACGTCGACGCTCTGGCTGTCGAGGTTGCTGACCACTTCTTCCGCGAAGCCCTCAAATACCATAATCCGAGGGGAGGACGCTACTACCCTGGTATCTTCACATTTCATCAGGTCACCAAAGGAAAGCATATCGGAGCTTCACCAGACGGCAGGAGGGCTGGGACGCCGGTCACGAATCATCTCTCCCCTGCCGTTGGAACCGATTTAAATGGGCCCACGGCGGTCATAAACTCGGCTTTGAAGATCTGTCGCTTGAAGCCGCCGGAGGGAGCGGCCTTAGGTATACGCTTCCATCCCTCCGCCTTACAGGGGGAGAACGGGAGGAAGAACCTCCTCTCCTTTATCCAGACTTTTATGGCGGAAGGGGGTCTGGAGGTCCAATTCAACGTAGTCGACTCCGAAACCCTAAGGAACGCCCAGAAGACGCCTGAGGCCTACCGGAATCTGATCGTGAGAGTCTGGGGATTCAGCGCCTACTTCGTCACCCTGACAAAGGACTACCAAGACGACATCATCGCCCGCACCGCCCACGGCCTGTGAGGAGAACCATACAGAATGACCACCCTACCCCCATCGTTTTCATCTGTGGAAGGCTCACGCTGCCTATTTCCCACCGAGGGCAGGTTCATTGGAATCCCTCTTGACACAGAAACCCCAAAGGTGCTCAAGCTGGTTGAGCGTAGCGTCTTGCTGGGACGGAAACAAGAAGGGGCTGAGTATAGCTGGCTAGGATTGGCGGGTTAAAGATGAATGGTCGGGACTTACCTTTCTCTCAGGGATGGATTGCCCCGAAGATTGCTGTTGTGGGTAGTCTGCACATGGATTTCATTATTAAGGTGGAGACGATTCCACGCGTCGGGGAAACCGTGTTGGGCAGTGCGTTTAAACGGTCTCCCGGTGGGAAGGGGGGGAATCAGGCGGTGGCCGCGGCGAAGCTTGGAGCTGACGTCGTCCTGATTGGCCGGGTGGGGGCTGACGCAGTTGGACGGGAATTAATCGAAGAGGTGAAGGCACAGGGAATCGATGTGGCGTACGTCTTGGAGGACGAAGGAACTTACACGGGCCTTGCATTGATATTGGTTGATGAAGAGGGCGGGAATATTATTGCGGTGGCCTCTGGAGCCGACATGAATGGCTGTACGGGTGACATCAAGCGGGCTGAAGAGGCCATCACGGCGTCCAAGGTCCTCTTAACCCAGCTGGAGATCCCTCTACCCGTCGTCGAGTATGCCGTCGACGTGGCTTACGGGGAAGGCGTTAGAGTGATCTTAAACCCCGCTCCAGCCCACGACCTATCCAATGACCTGTTGAAGAAGGTGTATCTCTTGACGCCAAACGAGACGGAGGCCGAGTTCTTGAGTGGCATACGGATACGGGGTCTACCCACCGCAGAGATGGCTGCTGAGCGGCTGCTTGCACGAGGCGTGGACAACGTCGTCTTGACCCTTGGGCGGGAGGGAGCCCTGATCGCAACCAAGGACGGGATGGTTCACGTAAAGGGAGTAGACGTCCAAGCCGTCGATACTACTGGCGCTGGAGACGCATTCTGCGGAGCCCTAGCCGTCGCCATAGCCACGGGAAAAGACTTACGAGACGCCGTTACCTACGCCAACTACGCTGGCGCCTTGACCACCACGAAAATAGGAGCCCAAGAAGCCCTCCCTACCCGTGAAGATCTGGAGCGTTTCATGAAAAATCGTCAATAAAACGCTTTTCTACCACTCCGTGGATTCGCCGCTTAGATGGCTGAGTACTACCGCAGCCCTGGGTCACTCGGTGTTGAGTTTCTTTCGAGGTAAAGTTGTCCGCATACTGCCTGTTTTCTCTTTGACTATGAAACGGGAGAGTTGACCACTTCAGTGGGGGGCATTACCTCTGCGGGGGTTAGCCGTCCATGGATCATCCTTGCCACGATCGCGAGGACACCGCTAACTAAGGCTAACTCGAAAGTGGTGGTGAAGTAGGTCTGAGTCGGCACCTCCGCGGTGATGGGGAAGGATTGAATGGGTAAGGCGTAGGTGAGGAGGGCTTCACCGTAGAGGGGAATAGCTATGCCCAGGATGTTGTGGACCGCCGCGAGGCCGATGTAGATGCTTATGATGAAGAGTAAGGAGGTCCAGAGGGCTCTCAGGCTGATGAAGCTCTTGGACCAGGCTTTTTGGACGAGGAATGAGGCCACGGTGATCTCCAACCCGGCCAAGATGAAGGCGATTCGAGCGGCCACGTTTAGCCAGTAGATCACTGGAATGTCTAAGGCGTTGCCCAGTATCGAGACGTCGAACACAAACGGTGAGATGCTGGCGTGGAAGGCTTCGCCCCCCGCTCCACCCACAGTCACCCACCACGGTCCACCGACGATGGCTAAACCCAGCGTGATTACGCCACTCACGACGCCCACCACATTGAATTTGAGGTTCAGCTACATCCCTCCCAACGCATCTATCAGGGTCTTCAGCTGGATTGTCATGTTGAGGGGTGTACTCACTTGGACTCCTTGCATTTCGAGGCTGATACTCCCTTGGAGACCGAGTACTTCATCCTCATCGGCATTGAGCAGGGGCGTGAGGTCCACGTAATCAACTACCAGCAGAATGTCCGCCTCTTCACCCGACGCGATGTGGACCGGTGCTTCGAGATGCGCCTCCCCAACGGTTACATTCTTGTAGACGAGGATGGCGTGGAATGATTCTACGTAGACTTCGAACGCACCGTCGTTGGTGATGGACACATTCAAGACGCTAGTGTCATTTCGGAGGAGGGAGGTTACGTCCCCCAGGGAGAAACCGATTTCCGGGGGGGTGTAGACCGGGGTTGCAAGCTTGCCCAGATCCCCGCCAGCGATGGTTAACCCATAGATAAGGGGGAGCAGGATTACTACGGCTTCAAGAATTTTGAAGAGGACTACGTGCTTATTTAAACCAAAGACCATGATACAGTTACCCTTGCATGTCTACGCTAAGTTTGCTATTATGTGGTAACGTCCTATTTGATGGTTTCCATCTTATAACCTCGAAGCCTTGACACCTTGACGTTGTCTTCGCCGCCTGAAGGTGGTGATTCAACGGAAGTTGGTTTCTGGCGGTGTAGTTCACGGGAACGATGGGTCGATTCAGCTTTTCCCCAAGTACTACGCTTACAGCTATGGTGTCAGATGGTACGGTGGTGCATGGTACATTTACCGTTTCGAGCCACTCTTTTTGCGTGTAGGACGCTGTGGGGATTCTCTGCGGTTTCAGAGGCCACCTCGCTCGTGATCAAAGGGTAGTTTGCTCGATGGTATTCGGCACGTTGGGTTTGACGTAATGTGTGTTCAGTGGAGACCGATGTTTTATTGTCTATTCCTTCTAAACAGCGCAAAAGGTATTTATTTGCTGGGGGAGAGTTATGTTTCAGGCGGGGGTAGCCGAGCTAGGTCAAAGATAGCCACACACGGGTTATTGAAAGCGCGGGACTTAAGATCTCTCATCGTTGGGCTGAGATACGATATCCCGTGGCGAAGGCCTTCGTGGGTTCGAGTCCCACTCCCCGCACCTATTTACTAGTAAAGAATAAATACCTCTAAAACTACTTGTTTCTTGATGATTCATGCCCAGAACCAACAGAGGGAAGACGAAAACCGTCAAACAGAGGGCGATCTACGTCTATCTTCCATCATTAGAGGTGGCCAAGGATTGGAAAGACAGGGCGAGTAAAGCTGGCACTTCGATCTCTAAGTTTGTCACGGAACGGGTTGAGGACTCCATTAGAAGGGAAGAAGGCGAAGAGAGTTATCTCAATAGACTGGATCTAATCAAGCGTTTAGATAAGGCAGAGGAAGAGCTGAAGAAGCTCAGAAACGAGAACAGGCTCTTGAAGAAGCTCGTAGACAATCTGGACACTGAGCTGAAACGGTATCGAGCGAAGCCCTTCCTAGAAAAGGATTTCCAAGGCATACGAAGGTTTGAACAGGAGCTCATAGACCTGCTCAAGAGGGGCGACACGTATACGGGTGAAGTAATCCTCACTCATTTGAGCATTGACCCTTCTGACACCGAACTTGTGAAGGCGGTCAACAAACAACTCGAAATTCTCGAAACCTATGGTCTAGTCGAATACGTGGGCAGGGGGTGGAAGTGGACGTGACACTGACATTACTCCATGACAAGGGGATCCTCTTACAGAAGTTTTGTGACGATTGCAGATTGAGGGGCATGACCGATGAAACCATTAGGGGCTATCGAACGAAATCTTCGCATATTCGCTGAATACGTAACTAACACCGATTCGAACTTAATCGATGTTGACAACCAAGCATTAAAGGGCTTCCTTGACTACCTCAAGCATACTAGAAGCGTGAAGCATAAAACGGTTGAACAATATTTCTCAGCCCTCTCAGTTTTCTACGATTACCTAGCCTTTGAAGGAATCACGGATACAAATAAGATTCTACCGTTTAGGAAGAGGTATCTCAAGATGTATAAGATGGATTACGATAAACCTCAGAAAAAACTCCTAATCATCGAGGAGATAAGCAAGCTAATCAACTCCATCCTGGACCCAAGAAATAAAGCCATAGCAGTCTTACTAGCAAAAACGGGTGTACGAAGAGGAGAAATGCTCAAGATCGATGTGGATGACATAAACTGGAACGACTATTCTATTATGTTGAAGCCTACTCCGAAAAGAAGTAATCGAACCGTTTTT